>NZ_FAOO01000002.1 GCF_900070205.1 Candidatus Thermokryptus mobilis
ATCATCGGTTTTATTTTCCTTTTCTTTAATTTTCCATTTTTCAAACCATTCTTTAAACTTTGGTTCATCCAAATTTTCAAAAGAAGAATTCTTAGAAATTTCAAGGTAAAGCCATCTATCAACAAGTGGCTGTCTCAAAAGATTTGGAAATATAATAACATCAGGTCCAAGTTCTTCAACGAGCGGTTTCATACTATGCCAAATAAGATATGAAAGCATATAACTTCCTGCCCATAAATCAGATGTCTTTCTTGCTTTTGAAATAAAACTTTGAACAGGTCCAATAGTGAAGAGCAAAAAGGCAGGTTTTGGCAGAGCGGAAACAATAGCGGATGTTTGAACCAAATGATCGTAAATTGAATGATTAGGAGCTCTTGAATCAGCAGGGTGTTTATTTATTTCAGGGAAAATTTCCGGATAAAAACGCCATAAGAATAAAAAAATAAATTTTGCTCTTTCATCCTGTTTTGAAAAATTTAGTTTTCCAAGTTGCTCAAATAATTTTTGAACTTTCTCTGGATCTGGTGTTTGAATGTCCTCTTTATTTTCAGAAAAAATATCCATAAACTTACATTCAATGTAATCTACTTTTGACTTATCTTCAAATTCCTTTTCTTTTTGCTTATCTTGAAGTTGCGGTTTTACAACTATTCTACTCTGAGCTGATGCCAACGAATCAGCATTTTCAACTTCATCACTTTTCACACATTCGCCATCAAGAATGTAATTTAAAAGCTCTTCTGCCCAAATTTCGTGAAGCTCGTGACGATTAGGGTCTCCTTTCGGCTTAGTATTATATCCTATATGAGGTGCCTTTTGAAGATTTATTTTTTGAGTTATTTGTCTTGGTCCCCCAAAAGCCAGGATTTTATACGGCGGGTCGTGAAGTAAAGCTTTTAATTTAAGTTTCCAGTCCATAGTTTAGCCCTTTGACTTTATTTCTTTTTAAATCCCACATTCCAAAACCCATTGAATTTTTTTCGCCAAGACCTATTTCCCAAGAAAACTTCACTAATCGGCGGGTTCCTCTTAATGTAAATGGTGCAAGCATTCCCTTCACTTTCGTCTCCTCAGGGGTGCCCTCTTTTATTGCTATCAACTTCTGCCAGTCGTGCTTAATTAAATAATCCGTTGAAAAATTGAATTCAAAATAATCCTCCGGGATAAACTTGTAAAATGCATTAAATTTTTTGAAAAGGTTTTCCCTAACAAGATATTGAACCTCAGCGTCAAAACAGCCAAGATAAACTTTCCTCCCAAGCGAGTCAACTTTTGAAATAACAAGAGGCGATATAAAAACCCCTTTAACCTCAATCTCCTCTAATGGATCGCCACCAAAAATTTCCGGTTCAAAAACAAGCTCAACTGATTTTAATTCAAACAAATTGGATTTCTTTCCAATCCAAATCCTTGATGTTTTCGTCAAGCCAAGGGCAAAACTCTTAACAAATTCTTCATAAGGTGATGATACGAGAAAGGAAACCTCGCAATTTTGCGGAAGGATAAGATTACCGCCTTCAACATAAGCACCGTCAAAGTAGAAAATTTTTGAAAAAGTAAACGCCTTAAAAATCTTTCCATCGCTCTTGAAACCATCTCTGTGAAGTCTCATCGCAAATTTTCTTGAATGAGCCCCAACTATCCTGTATATCAAACTGGAAAGATAATAATTGTAATTCAAACTGATGCGATTGTCCCTTAAGGAATAAAGATTTACTTCAATCCTCATAAACGGATTTTTAAATGTTTTTATTTCGCCCTTCCCCATCTAATTAAGAAATGCACTGTCAAATCCCTCGCAAAAGCACCTTCGCTCTTTTGAAAGCAATTTTATCTTGCCACACCCAAAAATAAAAAATCAAATTAAAAAATTCAAGAGCAAATCCTGAAAAAACATCATCGCAAAACTATATAGTCGGTGGTTGAATTTATCTTAACGCTGAATTATATTTATCTGTGAAATTTAAAACTAAAAAACCAAGTCGCCATGAAAAGAATTTTGCTTTCCTTGCTAATCCTTGCAACTTCCCTCGGCATCTCCCAAGAGAAGATCAAAGTCATTAAATGTGGTTCATTAATTGATGTAAAAAATGAGCAGGTAAGGAAGAATGTATTAATTTTAATCAAGGAGAACAAAATTGAGAGGGTTGGGACATTTGAAATCCCACCGGAAGCCGAGGTAATTGATCTATCTGATATGACTGTTTTACCTGGTTTGATTGATTCCCATGTCCATCTGTTTTTACACGAGGGAAGCTATGACGAACAACTTTTGAAAGAATCAACACCGTATAGGACGATAAGAGCTGTTGTCCATGCAAAGCAGACACTTGAAGCAGGTTTTACGACCATACGAGATCTTGAAACTGAGGGCGCTGGATATGCTGATGTTGATTTAAAAACGGCAATAAACCAAGGGATCATCCCTGGTCCTCGGATGCAAGTTGCAACAAGGGCGCTATCCACAACGGGTGGTTATGCCTTAATGGGCTACTCTTGGGAAATACAAGTCCCAACCGGAGCCCAACTTGTTGATGGGGTTGATGAGGTTAGAAAGGCGGTTAGGGAACAGATAAAATATGGGGCTGATTGGATAAAAATTTACGCTGATTCAAGGAGGAGAAGAAACGAGGTTGCAGATTCACTGACATGGTATCTCACATTTTCAGATGATGAATTGAAAGCAATAGTTGAAGAGGCACAAAAGATGAATATTAAAGTTGCTGCTCATTGCTACTCATCAATTGCTGCACAAAGGGCGATAAATGCTGGCGTTGCATCCATTGAACATGGCTTGTATCTTGATGAAGCAACCCTCAAATTGATGAAAGAAAAAGGCGTTTATTACTGTCCAACGCTTGTGGCTTATTATCGCTGGTCAAAGAGAGAAGGTCTTTCTCCGGAGATGATAAAAATGATTGAAAACACGGTTAAACTTCACTCTGAGACATTTAAAAGGGCGCTTAAAGTTGGGGTTAAAATTGCCTTCGGTAGCGACTTAACAGAATCACATGGAACTAACGCTGAGGAATTTGAACTGATGGTCAAGTATGGAATGAAACCATTTGATGCAATAAAATCCGCCACTATAATATCAGCTGAACTTCTCGGCTGGCAAGACAAAATTGGAAGCATTGAACCGGGGAAACTTGCTGACATAATCGCAGTTAAAGGCGACCCGCTAAATGATATAAAAGTCCTTCGTGATGTCAAATTCGTCATGAAGGATGGTGAGATATACAAGTTCGCTAAGTAAAAAGGATTCAAAAATGCCAGAATATGGAATTATACTACTAAACCTCGGCGGACCTGATTCAATTAAAAATGTTCAAAAATTTCTTTACAACCTTTTTTCCGATCCTGACATCTTTAAGTTTCCCCTTTCATCAATTACACAAAAACCATTAGCATATCTTATCTCAAAAATAAGAGCCAAAAGAAGCAAGAAATATTATCTTAAAATCGGTGGTCGCTCCCCAATTTTAAGTTACACGCTTGTCCAAGCAAAGGGTCTTGAGAAGAAACTTTTAGACCACCTTGACTGTAAAGTTTACATCGGAATGAGATATTTTCACCCAATGATTGATGAAGCGGTTGAAGGAGCTTTGAAAGATGATGTTAAAACATTCATTTTGCTCCCGCTTTACCCTCAGTATTCAACGACAACGACTGGCTCAAGTTTTAATGAATTCTATCGCATCTTGAAAAAGCTAAACATCACCGATAGAAAAATAGTTGAAATCAAAAGTTATCCCGAGGACGAGCTTTATATAAAATCCGTTGCAGAAAGAATTGAAGAAGCGATGATTAATTTTAACGAAGATGAGATGGAAAATTTTGCAATCGTTTTCAGCGCTCACAGTTTGCCTTTAAAACTCGTTAAAAAGGGTGATCCTTATCCAATTGAAGTGAAAAAGTCCGTTGATGCGGTGCTTAAATATCTCAAAAATAACTCACCAAAGAGTGAATTTTACAAAAATGCCCGTGTTGAAATTTGTTTTCAAAGTAGAGTCGGACCTGTAAGATGGCTTGAACCGACGACAACCGATTTAGTCAAGAAATTAGCCAGAGAGGGAATGAAAAATCTTCTTGTTGTTCCGATAAGTTTTGTTTCGGATAATGTTGAAACACTCTACGAACTTGGTATATTTTTAAAAGAAATAGCAACTCAAAACGGTATAAGTAAATTTGTCGTTGCTGAGCCACCAAACGATTCAGATACTTTTATTGAAGCTTTAAAAAACATAGTTCTGGAGGCGGTCAAAAATGAAAGGTAAAGCAATCGTCATAGGCGCTGGCATCTCAGGTTTAACCACTGCCTATCTTTTAAAAAAGAACGGACTTGATGTAACTGTGCTTGAAGCTGAAAGTGAGGTTGGCGGAACTATGAAAAGCAAAAGGATAGATGAATATCTTGTTGAATATGGACCAAACAGTGCGCTTGAAACAACACCACTTTTCAAAGTTATAATTGAAGACCTTGGTCTTTTAAGCCAGATGGTTTATGCGAACGAGTCATCAAATAAACGCTACATTTTAAGGGATGGAAAACTTCATTTAATTCCGATGAAGCCACAGGAATTTTTCAAAAGTCGCTTATGGAGTTGGCGTGGGAAGTTAAGAGTTCTCCTTGAGCCATTTCACGGAAGAGCGAAGGAAGAAGAAACGCTTGCTCAATTCGTAAGGAGACGACTTGGCAAAGAATTTCTTGATTACACTATAAATCCATTTGTCGCCGGGGTTTATGCAGGTGACCCTGAAAAATTAAGCGTTCGCTCGGCTTTCCCACGACTTTATGCGCTTGAAGAAAAATACGGTGGGCTTATAATTGGAACAATTAGAGGAGCGAAAGAGAGAAAAAAGAGGGCTGAACAATCAAAGGTTTCAGCGAGGATGTTTTCCTTCACAGATGGTATGGGGACATTACCGAAAGCACTGGCTCAATTTCTGGGTGAGAGCGTCATTTTGAATGCAAGGGTTAAAAACATAAAAAAGGGTGAAAAATTCATCGTTGAATTTGAAAGTGAAGATAAAACTGAAAAGATTGAATCTGAAATCGTCGTCGTCTCAACGCCAGCATATGCAGCATCAAAACTCGTCAGCGAGCTTTCGGGAAGTTTATCAAACGAACTTCAAAAGATTCATTATCCGCCGGTCGCAGAGATCGTCTTCGGCTACAAAAAAGAGCAAGTTGGGATTGAACCCGATGGCTTTGGTTTTTTGATACCAGAAAAAGAGAATAGAAAAATTCTTGGCACGCTTTGGAACTCAAGCATATTTCCAAAAAGAGCGCCCGATGGCTTCGTTGAATTTACAACCTTCGTCGGAGGCACAAGACAACCCGAGATGGCGTTGAAAAGCAACGATGAACTTATAAGAATTGTCAGCAATGAACTTAAAGACATAATGAAAGTTAAAGGTGAACCGGAATTTGTTTGGATTTCCAGATGGGAAAAAGCAATACCGCAATATAACATCGGCCATTCAAAAATTATGGAGGCAATTGAAAAATTTGAAAATGAAAATCCCGGGATATACTTCTGTGCGAATTATCGCGGTGGTATTGCGGTGGGAGATTGTCTTATGAGTGCAGAAAAAATCGCAAATAAAATTTTAAGCAAAATATGATTAAAAACTTTTCCGAGCTACTTGAAAAAGTTAAAGGTTCAATGAAAAAAATAGTCGTTGTTTCAGCACATCAAGAAACAGCACTTTCAGCCGCTGTTGAAGCAAGGAAAAAAGAAATTGCGGAGTCAATTTTAATCGGAGATTCAAAAGCCATCTCTCAGATAATTGATGAACTTGGCGATGACCCAACAAAATTTGAAATAATTGATGAAAAAGATATTTCTAAGGCGATTTCAATCGCTGCATCTCTTATCAGGGATGGAGAAGCACATGTAATTTTAAAGGGGAAAGTTGACACGACAACGCTTATGAGGGGAATTTTGAGCAAAGAAGCCGGTTTGAGGACCGGCAGGTTGTTAAGCGATGTGTTTGTCTTTGAATATCCCGAAAAGAAAAGCGAATCAAAGTTTATATTGATGTCGGATGGTGGGGTTGTTTTAAATCCGACGCTTGAGCAAAAGGTTGAAATAATCAGAAACGCCGTTGAAGTTGCAAAAAAACTCGGTATTGAAGTTCCGAAAGTTGCTTTGCTTTCAGCAACTGAGATTGTAATTGATGAGCTTAAATCAACTACCGACGCAGTTAAAATAAAACAAATGAACCAATCGGGGGAAATAACCGGGTGCGTAATTGATGGACCTCTTGCGCTTGACCTTGCAATTTCTGAAGAGTCAGCAATTGAGAAGGGAGTAAAATCCGATGTCGCTGGAAAAGCAGATATATTAATAGTCCCTAACATAGAAAGCGGAAATATACTTGGGAAGAGTTTGACATATTTCGCAGGTTATAAAATTGGTCATGTGATAATCGGAGCTAAAACGCCCATTTTGATTCCGTCAAGGTCGGATAAGATGGAAGCGAAATTAAATTCAATTGCGCTTGGTGTTTTGATGGTGATGTGAAGGGCGGGCTACAAAAGCCCGCCTTTTTATTTTAATCTTTTTCCGATTTTGTTGTCTCTGAGCTTTTCTCCGGCTTTGTCCCATTCCCCGAGGAATTTGAACGCTTGTAATCAGTGATGTAAAATCCAGAACCTTTGAAGATTAGCCCAACGCCAGCACTTATCTTTTTGCTGACATTTCCCCCGCACTTGGGGCAAATTTTTATCGGCTCGTCGCTTATTTTTTGAAATTCCTCAAAAACATAACCGCAATTATTGCATACATATTCATAAGTTGGCATAGTTTCTCACTCCACCTCCTTTTGTTTTTGTTCTTCATTTTATTTAAACCGCAAAATCAAACAAACAAGTTTCAATCACCTAGTTTCTCAATTGCTTTTCTAAATCTCTCCACACCTTTCATAAGTTCTTCCATTGAAGCAGCATACGAAATTCTGACGCACTCATCCATTCCAAAGGCATCACCAGGGACAATAGCAAGTTTTTCCTCTTTCAAAAGAAACTCACAAAAATCGTTTGAATTTCTTATCTCAACACCCTTATATCTTCGTCCATAATAAGCAGATACCCTTGGGAAGACATAAAATGCACCAGATGGGACAAATACATCCACGCCTGGTATCTGCTTAAGTTCCGAGCACAAGAAATCCCGCCTTATTTTAAATTCGTTTACCATTTTTTTCACCGGTTCTTGCGGACCCGTTAAAGCCGCAAGCGCTGCTTTTTGAGAGATTGAGCTTGCATTTGAAGTAACCTGTCCTTGAACTTTATTCGCAAGTTTTATTATATCCTCCCTCGCTCCCATATAACCAATCCTCCAGCCGGTCATCGCA
Source organism: Candidatus Thermokryptus mobilis (assembly GCF_900070205.1). Lineage (NCBI taxonomy): Bacteria > Pseudomonadati > Candidatus Kryptoniota > Candidatus Thermokryptus > Candidatus Thermokryptus mobilis. Next base: position 7,363 of record NZ_FAOO01000002.1, read on the forward strand.
TACGCCTTTGAAACCCCGTTTACGGTTATCACTAAATCTTTCAACTCGGGTATTGAAGCTATGCTGAAATGCTTTTCATCGTAAATTATTTTCTCATAAATCTCGTCCGATATGACAAATATATTTTTTTCGTAAACAACCTCTGCGATTTTTTTTATCTCGTCCTCTGTGTAAACTGCGCCGGTTGGATTTGAAGGTGTGTTAAAAATCAACGCTTTGGTTTTGCTCGTTATAGCCTCTTTAAGTTGCTCGGGCGTTATCTTAAAATTCGTCGCTATATCCGTTTTCAAGATTATGGGTTTGGCATCAACAAGAGCAACCATTGCGGGATAGCTTACCCAATAAGGTGCTGGTATTATAACTTCATCCCCGGGGTTACAAATCGCCTGTAAAGCATTAAAAATTGAATGTTTGGCACCGCTTGAAACAAGTATTTGACTTGGTCTATACTCAATGTTGTTATCACGCTTGAACTTTTCAACAACCGCATTTATAAGTTCAGGTATCCCCTGATTTTGAGTATACTTTGTGAAATCTTCCTTTATCGCTTGTATAGCTGCTTCTTTTATGTGATCAGGGGTTGGGAAATCTGGTTCACCGGCACTTAAAGAAACAACATCAATACCCTGTGCCTTCATCGTTTTGGCGATGGCAGATATACGCAATGTCTCTGACTCTGGAAGATTCATTATCTTTTCCGATAACCCTGGCATTATACCTTCCTTCTTAAATTTTGCGTGCTTTTAAATTTTTCTTTCAACATTTTTTCAACTATCTTTGGAACGAAATTACTCACATCCCCACCGAAGGAGGCAATCTCACGGACAATCGTTGAGTTCAAATAAGTATACTTCTCATGTGGGACGAGAAAAACTGTTGTTATGTCACATATTTTGCGATTCATTAATGCCATTTGAAATTCATATTCAAAGTCAGACACAGCTCTCAAACCCCTTATTATAGCAACTGCACCCTTCATCCGAGCATAATCCACAAGAAGCCCATCAAAGCTATCAACTTCAACATTCTCAAATTTTTTAACAACCTCTTTTATCATCTTGACCCTTTCCTCAACCGTGAAAAGTGGAGTTTTAGCGACATTTTTTGCAACTGTAACTATAACCTTGTCAAACAACCTTGATGCCCGCTCTATAACATCAATATGTCCATTCGTTATCGGATCAAATGTCCCCGGATAAATTGCAATCCTTTTCATGGCGGGTCACCTTTTATGTTTAAAAATTGTAATAGCCGTTTTTCCAAAATCACGCCTTGTTTCAATTGCAAAATTGATCATATCCTCAACAAAAACAATCCCCGAATCGTGTTCAAGGACGAAAAAACCAATTTTACTTAACAATTTCCTCTCCCAAATTTTATTCACAAGTTTATCAACATGTGGATACATATATGGCGGGTCAGCGAAAATCAAATCAAACTCAATATCTGCATAATCAATAAAATTCAAAGCGTCGTCTTTAATTAAAACAACTTTGTCAACACAGCCGAGATTCTGTGCATTTATCCTTATTATCTCCACCGCTCTATGATTATTATCAACGAAATAAACCCTTTCAGCTCCTCTGCTTATCGCTTCAAACCCAAGAGCTCCCGTGCCAGCGAATAGATCAAGGACGATGAAACTTTCAAATTCCACTCTGCTTGAAAGTATATTAAAAATCGTCTCCTTAACTCTATCAGCCGTTGGTCTTATATTTTCTCCCCTCGGTAACTTTATCAAACGCCCCTTATATTTTCCCGAAATTATCCTGACCACAGCATCCTCAACATAAGTCCTATATTAGGTGCAAACGCTGGAACGAGCCTGGGCTCAACCTTCACATCAAGAAATAAACCAGTGTCAATTGGATTTAAGACCGAAAATTTCTCCCCAAGCAAACTGCGGATGAAATTAAGAAAGTTCAAATCAAACTTTCCGTAAAAAACAAATTTCTCAAAGCCAGCGGATATATTATCGTTTATCAACTTCACCACAAAATACATCAGGTCTGATTCGCCTCCGATGATAAAGTAAAAATAATTGCGAAACTCATAATTCTTAAAAACGCTCACATCAATTCTCGTCGGTTTGACACCTATCAATATGAAATCACGATAAAAATACCTTGACCTTATCGGGCTAATCCTTTCTCTGAGGCAATTTTCACTTGCAAAGTGATCAATATCAATTATGCTGATTTTCAATTTTAATCTCTCAGCTATCGCTTTTATGAAAGAAATCATCTCCTTTCTAACTCCAACAAGCAACGCTTTACTTAGATTACCCTCGCCAAATTTATACCCTCTCACTGTAAACTTGTGTCCTGACTCGCCCGGGAAATATTGAGACACCTCCCAAAATAAATGCTCGCTTAATTCTTGATCGGAGAGATTCGCATCTACGGGTATAACATTTAAAAAAGCGAAATTTGAATCAATGCAAAAAGAAATTCTCGTGAGCTTTTCATTGATGCGAATTGAAGACGAAATAAAAGAAACTACCGAATCAATTTCCTCGTGCGAAAGCGGGTTGATGTTTAAATCTGCGCTGAAAAAATTTTTTAAAATTAACTTTTTTGAAAGTTCCTCTGCCTCTGCTACATCAACTTTATCCTTATTTAATCTAACGGAGATAAAAATCATTTACTCCCAAGACACTTTATTCACATCCTCTGGTTTATCTTTTGAACCGATGAATCCGTGACCAACTGGGCACTCAAGCCAATAGTATTTCCCTGCTGAGTCGGCACCAAAAATATAAAATGTTTGTGCCTTTGGACAACGGCGCAATGAATCAGGATTAAATTTTTCGGAAACTGTTGAAAAGAAAAGCGAATCGGGAAGATTTTTTGCCTTGATGAACGCAATTAACGAATCAATATTGCCTGTGTACTTGCCGTATTCGTCAAAATATTTGAGCTCCGCCTGTCTTATGTTTTTCATTCTGAAACGGCAAATCTTTTTTAGTTCCTCTTCGGCTCTTATCTTCATCGCCGGGTCATAAATCGTATAAACGAGGACAACCGTTAAAACAACGATTAAAATCTCAAGCAAGATTGAGCCCTTCGCTTTTACCTGCGCCATTTAACCTCCTTAATTTTTAGTTTGTTTTTAAATATCTTTTTATTTTTTCAAACTTCTTTTGCCCTATACCTTTAACATTCATTATGTCCTCAATCCTCTTGAAATCACCATAAAGTTTCCTATGCTGTATTATCCTCTCTGCCGTCTGCTCGCCAATGCCTGGGAGCTTCATCAATTCCTCTTTTGTCGCGGTATTTATATTAACTTTAAAAGTTGAAGCATCAGTTACGCTATCAACATCTTTTGAAACCTTAACATACTTTTCAATCTCCGCTGACCTTTTTTCAAACTCGGAGTCAAAAACAGAGTAATCAAACTTATTAGATGTTGCCTCGTTAACGACATCTCCACGCAAAAATTTGATCAACAACCCGAATACAAAAGCGATTATCAGAAACCAAAAAACAACGCTCTCCGATTTCGTCAAACCAATCACATCGTTTATCTTCTTTAAAAAAGATTTCATTTCAATTTCATTTTAACTTTTCACAAATTTAAAAAACGGATGCAATTAAATCAACCTGAAAGCCCGCGCTTTTTTAACTCTCCAGCGTCAGGTTTTATGTTCTTTCCTTCTTTAAGAAGTTTCTGGAGCAATTCTCTTTCAAAAGCGTTAACCTTATCGGGAACCCAAATATCAACTCTCACTATAAAATCACCTCTTGTGTTTTTATCAACGGATGGCAATCCCTTTCCCTTAAATCTTATCTCTTTTCCGGGTTGTGTCCCTGGTTCAACTTTAACTTTAATTTTTCCATAAAGGGATGGTACTTCAACTTCCGTTCCAAGCACAGCTTCTGGATAACTGATCAAAAGCGTGTAATAGACATCGTTTCCCTTTCTTTCAAAAAATGGATGCGCCTCCTCTTCAATCACAACGATCAAATCCCCAGGAGCTCCCCCCCTTATTCCAGCATCACCATAACCTCTGACGGTTAAATAATTCCCTTCCCTTACACCAGCTGGAATATCAACTTCAATGACGTTTTCACCATAAATCCTTCCTTCGCCACCGCAGACATTACATGGCTCTTTTATAACTTTCCCCTCACCGCCACAATTTGGACAAGTTGTGATGGTGACCATTTGACCGAAGAAAGATTTACGAACTTGTCTAATCTCACCAATGCCATTGCAAACACTACAGGTTGAATATCCACCTTTTGATCTTGCTCCCGTCCCACCACATTCAGGACAAGTCTTAAAATGCTTTATCTTCAACTTTTTTCTAACCCCGGTTGCGATTTCCTCAAGCGTAAGCTTGAGTTTCAATTTTCTATCTGAACCAGGTATGCCCCTTTGAGTTTTTCTCGTTTGTGTTCTCGTTCCAAAGAAATCATCAAAAAATCCCCCACCAAAAGAATCAAATATATCTCTGAACACATCAAATATATCGCGAACATCAGTGAAATGAATATAATCGCTTTCGCTTATCCCGGAGTGTCCATACATGTCATACCTTCTTCGTTTCTCAGGGTCGCTTAAAATCTGATATGCTTCGGTGATTTCCTTAAACTTTTCCTCGGCTTCCTTGTTCCCGGGGTTTCTATCGGGGTGGTATTCCATGGCGAGTTTTCTATACGCCCTCTTTATCTCATCAAGTGTTGCATCTCGCGAAACGCCAAGTATCTCATAATAATCCTTCTTAGCCATCACAATGAAATTTTAATTTCAAAAAGATAAAACCCCAGGGAGGCATGTTTTTAAGCCTCCCCCCGGTGGTCATCGCTGAAGTTAGTTTTTAAATCGTCCTTCTTATCCTCTGTAACCTGTTTCTCAACAGGACTTGAAACAATTACCTTTGCATGGCGCAATACTTTATCGTAATACATATATCCACGCTCAACTTCATCAATTACCGTATCAGGCGGGACATCATCTCTTGGGATTCTAAGCAACGCCTCGTGATAGTAAAAATCAAACGGTTTTCCAACGGATTCAAACGGTTTTACATTGTGAGATTCAAGAACTTTCATCAATTTTGAATATATCATCTTAACACCTTGATAAAACGAATCAAAGTCGGGTTTCTCCTTTCCGCTTGCAAGCGAGCGTTCAAGGTCATCAACTATCGGCAAAATTTCAAGGAAAAGTTTTTCATTGGCATATTTAACTGCATTTGAAAAGTCCGCCTCAAGACGCTTTTTGTAATTTTCAAATTCAGCAACTTTCCTCAACAATTTATCTTTATACTCTTCAACCTCTTTGCGCAAATTTTCAATCTCCGCTTTAAGAGCATCTATCTCCGACTGCGTCGTCCCCTCAACTTTTTCATTTACCTTTTCTTCGTTAGCCATCGCCTTTTCGTTTTCATCCTTTAACATTTTAATGTCTGAAATTTTGTTTTTAATCAATTCCCGTCAAAGATGAATCGGTGGTGCCTGAAAGAGCTTTGCATGTGTAATTAATGATAGAAATCACTCGGCTGTAATTCATCCTCTTCGGACCTATAACACCTATCACCCCAGAAACACCACCAATTCTATACTCCGAAGCAACCAAACTATAATTTTTAAACTTATCTTCTGGATTTTCCTCACCTATTGAAACAATCACCTTGTCTGACTCCATTGCTGATGTCCTTAACATTTGAAAAACTTTTATTATCTCATCCTCATTTTCAACAAGTTCCATTATATCGCGAATCTTTTCCGGACTTTTGAACTCCGGATGGTCCAAAACCTCTGGAACTCCACCGATATGAAGGCGATCAACAACATCATAAAAATCATAAAACAATTTATCAGCTGAACGGATGAAAACATTGATTATTCCACCGAGTTCGCTTTCAACATCGCGAATTCTCTCAATAAATGTCTCTTTTATCTGCCTGAGCGTTAAGCAAGAAAGGCGCTCATTTAAAACAGCCCGGACAAAATCAAGTTTATCCCTTGAAATTTCACTTGATACCTCAAGCACGATCGTTCTTACAAGCCCGGACTTCAAACTTATCACCACCAAAAGTTTCGTATCAGAAATGCTGATTATGTCAAGTTTCGTCAGAATTGCATCGTTAATTTGAGGGGTTGAAGCTATACTTAACTGTTTGGATATCTTCCCGATAAGCTTTGATATGTCCTTCAAAATTTCTTCAAGCTCCTCTTTGCCTTGGACGACGCTATTTATAGCTTCTTTTTCAGCTGGCGAAAGGTCTTTTATTTCAAGAAGATTATCAACATAAAACCGATATCCTTTGTCCGTGGGTATTCTTCCAGCCGATGTATGCGGATGCCATAGATAACCCATATCCTCAAGGTCTGCCATCACATTCCTTACCGTGGCAGGACTAAGCCCGAGATTGTATTTTTTGACAAGATATCTTGAGCCAACTGGTATAGCTGTCGTTATAAATTCCTGCACTATATATCCAAGGATCATTTTTTCCCGAGGTGTAAGCTCACGCTCCATCATCGCTACTTCACCTCCAATCGGTTAAAGTTAAAAATGTGCTTTTTGCATTACAAAAATACGAAAAATTAAGGAGTTTTTCAAGCCATTAAACTTGAGATTTTTTCAATTGCCCCGAAGAAACTTTGAAAATGCAAATGAAAATTCTTACATTTTACACGAGTGAAAACAAAAACGAGATGAACTTTTATGTCAAAAACTTTAATAGCAATACTCGGAACTTTAGGCGTTTTACTTGTCGTAGCCCTTTTGATAATCGGCTGGGTAAGTTCAACTTACAATAAGCTTGTTCAACTTGATGAGCAAATAAATCAAGCGTGGGCACAAGTTGAAAATCAATATCAAAGAAGATACGACCTGATACCAAACCTTGTTGAAACCGTCAAGGGCTACGCAAAACATGAAAGGGAGGTCTTCACGCAGGTTACAGAAGCGAGAGCGAAAGTTGGGCAACTGAACATAAACCCAGAGGTCTTAAAAGACCCACAGGCATTTGCAAGGTTTCAACAAGCGCAAGATGCATTAAGTTCAGCGCTGTCAAGATTACTTGCCGTTGCGGAAAATTACCCGCAACTTAAAGCAAATGAAAATTTCTTACAACTTCAAGCCCAACTTGAAGGGACCGAAAATAGAATCTCTGTGGAAAGGAGAAGATACAACGAGATTGTCCAGCAGTATAACATATATGTTAGAAGATTCCCGACGAATATAATTGCCGGGATGTTTGGCTTTAGAGAAAGACCATACTTTAGAGCCATTGAAGGAGCTCAACAAGCGCCAAAAGTTCAATTTTAAAAACAAAAAATTTGAACGAGATGAAACGCACTTTATTCTTAATTGCCATTTCATTTTTATTCTTCTCATTTGTCAATCGCCAAGATGAGCCACTTAGACATCCACTTGAAAAACACTTGAAGAATATCAAGCAATTGACATTCGGAGGCGAAAATGCCGAAGCATATTTTTCATTTGACGAGACAAAGTTAATTTTTCAATCAACGCGCGATAGTTTTGAATGCGATCAAATCTATATAATGAACATTGACGGGAGCAATTTAAAACTTGTCAGCACGGGCAAAGGGAAAACAACTTGTGCGTATTTCCTTCCAGGGGATACTGAAATAATTTACTCATCAACTCATCATATAAGTCCAAAATGTCCACCAAAACCAGATTATTCAAAAGGATATGTTTGGGGCTTGGATAACTATGATATTTTCAAAGCAAAGGCAGATGGTAGCAATTTAAGACAGTTGACAAATACCCCTGGATATGATGCTGAGGCGACCGTTTCTCCGAAGGGCGATAAAATCGTTTTCACATCAATTCGCGACGGAGATCTTGAAATTTACACGATGGACCTTAATGGCAAAAATGTTAAGCGACTGACATTTGAAAAAGGATATGACGGTGGTGCTTTCTTCTCGTGGGACGGGGAAAAAATTTGCTACAGAGCCTATCATCCGAAGGACTCATCTGAAATCGCCGAATATGATCAACTCTTGAAAGATGGTTACATAAAGCCGATGAAATTGCAAATTTTCGTCATGGATGCGGATGGCAAAAATAAAAGGCAGATAACAAATAACAACGCTGCTAACTTCGCACCATTTTTCCATCCCGATGGAAAAAGAATCATTTTCTCATCAAATATGCACGATCCAAAAGGGCGTGATTTTGACCTTTACATCGTAAACATTGAAACAGGTGAAATTGAAAGGGTGACTTATACACCAGATTTTGACGGCTTCCCGATGTTTACACACGATGGGAAAAAGCTCGTCTGGGCTTCAAACAGAAACAGCAAAAAAAGAGGTGAAACAAATATATTTATAGCCGACTGGGTTGATTGATTCAAACGAGATTAAAAAAATAGAAGAAACGCTTGAAGATGTAATCTTGGGCAAATTTAATGTCCCGAAGATTGAACTTCTATACGAGGGTAAAGATTTAGTGGAAATTTTCGTTCAAAAACTTATTAATTTGAACTTTCAGCCGAAGAAAGTAAACGAAGTTAATGTTGAAATTGGATTTCGCGTTCCTGCTTTCTACATCAAGGACAAAACTGCATATTTCGGGTGGGTCTTTTGGGAAATCTTCACTGAGACAAAAAAGAGGAAACTTTTTGGGTCAGCAATAAAAAATCAACGCGGTGATTGGGAAATTGAGATAACCGATAAAAGCGATGAGGTGATCTTCGTCAACGAATCAAAGAGCATTGAAATAGACCTATCAACAATGGCTTGGTGAAATTTTATGAAGCACCTGCTTTTCTCAATGCCTCAGCTCCACCTGCGATTTCAAGCATCTCTTTCGTGATCAAAGCTTGGCGCGTCTTGTTGAAAAGAAGTTGTAAATCGCGCAGTAATTCATTCGCATTCTCAGTTGCGTTATCCATAGCTGTCATCCTCGCAGCTTGCTCAGCTGCGTTTGACTCAAGAAGGACTCTTAAAATATGTGTCTCCAGATACTTGGGGAGTAAACTGTTAAGTATTTCAATCGGGGCAGGTTCGTAAATGTATTCAACTAACGGAACTTTAACTCCCTTTGATGGTTTTACAGCTTCAAACTTCGGAACTATCGGAAGGAAATCCTCAATTACGATTCTCTGCTGAACTATTGACTTAAACTCATTGTAAACTATTTCAACCTTATCAAATTCCCCACTCAAAAAACCACCAACGACTTTGGACATTATCTCTCTAACATCGGATATTTCAATCGTCCTTTTGAAGACACCCGGATAACCAGCGAATATCTCAATCCCCTTTCTATGTCTGCTAAAATAATCATAACCTTTCTTACCGACGCAAATAAGTTTTATTTTCCCATCCGGTGGTAATTCTTTTTTTCTTTTTTCTATCAAATTCAAAACCGCCCGGATAATATTTGTGTTAAACGAACCACATAACCCTCTATCTGCCGTGACTACAACAATGCCGATGTTTTTAACCTCCCTCTTTTTGAGCAATGGATTTTGTGAGGTTTCAAAAACTGAAACAAACCTTTGTATAATTTCTTCAATTCTTTTCGCATAAGGTCTTGCTGAAATTATTCTCTCCTGTGCTCTCCTCAAACGAGCAGCCGCAACCATCTTCATCGCCTTGGTGATCTTCTGGATACTTCTGACTGCATTTATCCGTCGTCTTATATCTCTAAGAGCTGGCATTTGTCAAACAATTTATTTTTTATAAAAAGCGGGGGAATTGCCCCCGCGGAAAATTACTGCAAGCTCGCTTTAAAAGCCGAGATGAACTCTTTTAAAATTCCGTGAAGTTTTTGCGTTGTTTCATCATCAAGGTCTCTCGTCTCTATAATTCTATCAAGTATGTCCTTATGTTTTGCCCTCATCAATGCAAGGAACTCCGTCTCAAATCTTCTCACAGCTTCAACTGGAAGCTCATCAAGATAACCTTGTGTCCCGGCGAAGATCAAAACAACTTGCTCTTCAACTGGCATCGGTTGATATTGATCTTGCTTTAAAAGCTCAACCAAGCGCTGACCTCGCCTCAACTGTGCCTGCGTCGCTTTGTCCAAATCGGAAGCAAATTTCGCAAACGCTTCAAGCTCCCTATATTGAGCAAGTTCAAGGCGCAATCTACCAGCGACTTTTTTCATCGCTTTGATTTGTGCGTTTCCACCAACTCGTGATACGGATATCCCGACATTTATTGCGGGTCTTACACCAGCGTTAAAAAGCCCTGGCTCAAGATAAATTTGTCCATCGGTGATGGAAATAACATTCGTCGGAATATACGCAGCAACATCACCCGCTTGTGTTTCAATTATAGGCAGAGCAGTTAAGCTTCCTCCACCGAGCTCATCGCTTAACTTTGAAGCCCTTTCAAGAAGTCGTGAATGAAGATAAAAAATATCTCCCGGATACGCTTCTCTCCCTGGTGGTCTTCTCAAAAGCAGGGACACCTGCCTGTATGCCCATGCGTGCTTACTCAAGTCATCATAAACTATCAAAGCATGCCTCCCCGAATCCCTGAAATACTCACCCATAGTGCAACCAGCGTAAGGAGCAATATACTGCAATGGCGCTGGATCACTTGCAGAAGCAACGACGATAATTGTGTAATCCATCGCCCCCTCCTCCTCAAGCTTGGCAACAACCTGAGCAACAGTTGACATCTTTTGACCTATCGCAACATAAATACAATAAACTGGCTTAATCCCTAACTGTTTTGCTCTTTCTGTGTGAGTAAATTTTTGATTTATTATCGTATCAATTGCTATTGCTGTTTTTCCCGTTTGCCTATCACCAATTATCAACTCCCTTTGCCCGCGACCTATCGGAATCATAGCATCAATTGCTTTTATCCCCGTTTGAAGCGGCTCTTTAACTGGCTGCCGATATATAACACCAAGCGCTTTCCTTTCAATTGGCATATACTTCTCAAATTCAACAGGTCCTTTACCATCAAGCGGTTGCCCAAGCGGATTTATAACCCTACCGAGAAGCTTTTCACCAACTGGCACCGAAAGAACTCTGCCAGTCCTACGAACTATATCTCCCTCCTTTACAAGCGTATCCTCACCGAAGAGAATGCATCCAACATTGTCCTCTTCAAGATTCATCGCAACTCCCATAACACCGTTTGGAAATTCAAGCAATTCACTCATCATAACTTTTGAAAGCCCATAAACACGCGCAATTCCATCCCCAACTTGCAAAACCGTTCCAACATCATAAATGTCAACTTCTTTTTCAAATCCAGTTAATTGCTTTCTCAAAATTGCGGATATTTCATCCGGTCTTATTTCAACTGTCGCCATAGCCAACCCCTTTAATTTTCTTTTTAACTTCCGTAAATCAATTGCTCACGCAAAAGTTGAATTCTCCTTCTTATGCTCGCATCATAAACAGTATCTCCAACCCTTATAACAATACCACCAATTATTGAAGGGTCCACCCTATAACTTGCCTTCACCTTTTTAGCCCCAGTCAATTCAAGAATTTTCTGTTCAATTTTCTTTTTCAACCTTTCACCAACTTCAACAGCTGTTATAACCTCAGCGCTAACGATACCCATCTTCTCATCGTAAATCTGCCGATAAACTTTAACTATGTCGTGCAAAATATCTTCCCTTTTCTTCTCAACAAGAAGCATTATAAATTTCAAAGTGACTGGGTCAACACGGCTGTCAGAAAAAATCTCCTTGAGAACCTCTCTTTTCTTGTCCTCTTTTATAATCGGACTTTTAAGAAAAAGTTGTAATTCACGGGAACTTCTTATCAACGAGTCAATGAAAACAACATCATTCGTGATCTTTTCAAGTTTTTTCATCTCCTCCGCGATTTCAAACAATGCCTTCGCATATCTTTTCGCTATTCTCAAATTCGCCATCTTCAAAATCCCGATTTTTTACTAAGCTCTACCACTTGAAGAAATCCCTTGTAAATACTTTTCAACAAGTTCCTTATGCTTTTGCGTTGAGAGCGTTTCATCAATCAATTTTGAAGCCACCTGAAGCGCAAGTTCAGCAACCTGAGCCCTGAGCTGTAACATCGCCTGTTCTCTCTGTCTTTCTATTTCTTCCTTCGCTCTCTCAATCATCATATCCGCTTCTTTTCTCGCTTTCTCAAGTATCTCATTTCTTATCTTTTCAGCTGTCTCTCTCCCTTCACGGATAATCCTTTGCACCTCCTCCTCAGCCCTTGCGAGATTACGCTTGTTTTCCTCCATCAATCTCTCCGCTTCTTCCCTCGCCCTTTGTGCATCTTCAAGCGCCTTTCTGATACTTTCCTCGCGTCTATTCAACGCCTCAGTTATCGGTCCCCAAGCGACTTTCTTCAAAACCGCAACAAGAATCAGAAATGTTACAATCGTCCATATCGCAACACCAGGATTTATCTCTAACATCTTTCTTTGAAAATTTTTTATTTTACTTCAAAGCAAGTATTATACAAATTACCTCAGCAAACAATGTAACGCCTTCAATTAAAGCTGCTGATATTATCATTGATGTCCTAACTTCACCAGCGACTTCTGGCTGACGACCGCTTGCCTCCATTGTCGCTGCTGCTAACTTGCTTATACCATAAGCTGCCCCTATAACCGATAATGCAGCACCGAAACCACCTGCGATGTGTGCTAATTCTGGCATGCTTTACCTCCTTTGTTTTTTATTTTTGTTTTTAATGTTGATGTATTGAAAGACCCACGAACAACGCCGTTAACATAGTGAAAATATATGCCTGGATGAACGCAACAAGTATTTCAAGAAGATTTATAAAAATTGCAAATCCAATTGAGATTGGAGCAACGAGAACGCTTTTGAAGACGAAAATCAAACCTATAAGCGATAAAATAACAATATGCCCTGCGGTCATATTAGCGAACAAACGAACTGTCAAGGCAAATGCTTTTGCAAATAAACCGAGAAATTCAACTATGAACATAATTGGCGCAACAAAACCAGGGACACCGTGTGGGACAAGCCCTTTGTAATAACCGATCAAACCATGTTTTTTTATTCCCGCAAGCTGTATCAAAATAAACGAAAGAAACGCAAGCCCACCTGTGACGGCAAGATTTCCAGTTGCTGTTGCACCATATGGTATCAAACCGAAAAGATTACAAAGAAGAATGAAAAAGAAAAGCGTCAAAAAATAATGAAGATACTTCAAACCCTCTTTACCAATGACCGACAAAACTATTTCATCCCTGATGAAAACGACAAAAACCTCAACTAAATTCGCCAAACCCCTCGGTACAACCTGCTTCCTATAACTTTTTGCAACAAGCGAAAGAACTACGACCAAAACAAGCGAGACAATCCACATAAAGAAAACATGTTTCGTAATTGAAAGGTCTATTTCAATTCCCCCGATGTGAATTGGTGGAAACTGCGGAAGATTTATATGTCCAAATGGCTCAAGGTCAATTGTCCTTGAATCAGCTATGTGGTGAAGCATCCAGCTTGAGCTTTCACCGCCGTGTGCTTCTTCAGCGTGTTTGAGTGTATCACTTGCGAACGCCAGATTACTTAAAAACACCTCGTCTAAAATTCCCTTTTTGTTTTTAATTTCGCAAAAAAGACGATTTCAACCGCAAGGAAAAGGAAATAAAAGAGAAGCAAAGAAATTACAAGCCCGTAAATTTCAAAATTCAAAAACTTCAACAAAATTAAAATTAAACCAGCTATCAAAAACAATCTCAAACCAATACTTCCTATCGTCAATTTAAAGAACTCTCTATCTGACTTCGCCATTCCGTGTTTTATCACAAGAAAACCAACAATGGAGTTAATTAAGCTTATCAAAGAACCGACCGCAAAAGAGGTTATAAATCCATCGCTTCCAAATTTAAAAAGCGGATATAAAATCAAAGCCCATGTAACAAGTGCAACAACCGATATATATTTAACAAATTTCCAGATGTTAATTCCCATCCTTCTTTTCTTTTTTCTTCCCGAGTTCAATCACCGACTTTATAAAGTTATACATCCCAACCGCTATTCCAACCATCGCTCCAACGATCATCCATAGAGGTTGTGTCCCATAATGTTCATCAATCATCTTCCCTATGAACCAGAACAAAACAACCGTAACCGCAAGCTGCAAACCAAGTCCACTATATGGAGCAATTTCTCTAACAGCTCGCCCTATGCTCTGAAGCGTCTTCTCCTTTTTCTCCTCATCTGACATCTTAAGTGGCTTTATTAACTGTTGAAGCGCTTGTCATCACACATTTACCATCAAATATCGCTCCTTCATCAACGACAAGTTTTGATGCTTTAACATCGCCTTTTATAACTGCTTTGCTTTCAAAAACGAGTTTCTCCGCCACGACAATTGTCCCGTTAACCTTCCCGCCTATGATGACATTCTTCGCCTCAATATCACCATTGACCTCCCCTGTTACCCCGATCGTCAAATTCCCGTTAACATGAACATTACCTATAACGCGACCATCAATCCTCATACTACCTTGACTTACAACCTTACCTTCAATCACTGTGCCGTTTGCGATAATGTTAATCTCTACGCTTGAACCCTTGCTTTCCTTGTTCCCTCCAAGCAAAGCCATCTTTAATTGACCTGATTAATTTGGGATGTAAAATTTCGGATTTAAAGGCTTTCCATCTCTCCAAAGCTCAAAATGAAGATGCGGCTCATTCCCCGTTTTACCAGTTCTCCCAACTAAAGCAATTGCGTCTCCTTGCCTGACAAAAACATTCCTTGCCTTTAAATTCATTTGAGCATGCTTATAAACGCTCATATATCCACCACTATGAACCATGATTACAACATAACCGTCATTATAAGTCCAATCTGAAAAAACAACATATCCATCATCAATTGCCCTTATCGGGTCCCCTTCCTTAGCTGCGATGTCAATTCCGTAATGTTGTTTTTCAGAATCGAAACCACGCGTCACAAAACCATTATAAACTGGAAAAATAAACTTCGGTCTGATCCTCTCGCTTTCAACAACTTGAAGGACTTCAAACCCATCCTCTGAAATTTCCCTAGGTCTACGGGAAAATTCCTCAAGGCGTCTCAGGTTAACCTCAATACTATCACCTGTCTTCTCCCCAAGTGCCTGCCTCAAAAGATTGTTATAAAGTTTTACCTTTTCAAGTTCATAAGCGAACATCTCAAGTCGCTGTGAAAGCTCTTGTAACCTTTTAGCCCTTTCTCTGCTCTCAGCAAATGTCTCCGGGAAAACTATGTATTTTATCGGAGTGTTTATCACAATCACAAGGACAACAGCAGAGATAAAAAACACAATTAAAAAAACATATAAAATCAACGCCTCACGGCTTAATTTTATGCCCTTTGGCTTCTCGTCGCTATTAGAAAAAAATAAAATCGTATAAAGTTTTTGCCTTTTTCTCCCAAAACCAAACCTGAATAATCTCATAAAAATCTCGTTTAGGATTTGTAAAATGGGTCTTGGGCTATGTGCCAACTTAAAACTTGTTTTAAATATAACCAAACAAGGCAAAAAAAACAAATAGAGATGTTTTTATTTTTCGCTTCAATTTGTGTAAATTAGAAAAGAATTGGGCTGTAATTAAATTCAAGCTCATCGGATGAGGATAGCTATAATATCGGATATACATTCCAATCTTGAGGCGCTGACAAAGGCGCTTGAAATAATTGATACGAAAAACATTGACGAGATCGTTTGCCTCGGGGATATCGTTGGATATGGAGCAAACCCAAACGAATGCGTTGAGATCATAAAAAAACGCGCAAAATATGTAGTGATGGGAAATCATGATTTCGCTGTGGCGGTTGACCCAACAGAACTCGCTTACTTTAACTCTTACGCCCGCGAAGCAAATCTATGGACGAGAAGTGTTTTGACAGAAGAAAATCTTGAGTTCTTACGTTCACTGCCTTTCACCATCTCACTTAAAAACTTGCTTTTCGTTCACTCTTCCCCAGCACAGCCAAGAGAATGGGAATACATCTTCACCGAAGCACAAGCGAAAGTTCAATTCAAATACTTTACGGAAAAAATTTGCTTTATCGGTCACTCACATCTTCCAGGAATTTTCCCCGAGACGGGCTTTTACAATGGAAAAATTGACAAAAATAACAGATACATAATAAATGTCGGAAGCATTGGACAACCAAGGGATGGCGATTGGAGATTAAGCTTTGGGATTTTTGATACAGATACCTGGACATATGAAAATATCCGCTCTGAATACGAAGTTGATAAGGCATCTTTAAAAATCCTCCAAAACGGCTTACCCGATTTCCTCGCAAGAAGGATAATAATCGGAAGATAAAAAACATCAAAGGTCATATTTCAGTCGCTTTCTTCTATTTCTTATATAATCAACAAACACAAACTCTCCAAGTTTATCAAGCGATGAATAATATGCCCTCCCACGATTAGCTTTGGTAAGTTCTTCAACAAAATTTATCAGATATGGATCTTTTGCCACCATAAAAGTGCAAATCGTTATTTTCTCCCTCCTACAAGCAACAGCTTCATCAAGCGTCCTGTTAACTATTTTAGGATCAAGACCGAAGGAGTTTTTATACAATCTCCCATCCGGCTCAAAAATTGCCGACGGTTTCCCATCGGTTACAAGGAAAATCTGCTTGTTCACACTTCCCTCTTTTCTTAAAATGTGTCTTGCGAGCCGAAGCGCTGCTTTTGTGTTCGTATGATACGGACCAACGCTTACAAAAGGAAGCTCTGACAAAGTTATCAACTTGGCATCGTCGCCAAATACAACTATGTAAAGCTTATCCTTTGGAAAACGCGTCGTTATAAGTTCAGCCAAAGCAAGGGAAACTTGCTTAGCGGGAGTTATCCTGTCCTCACCATACAAAATCATGCTGTGGCTTATATCAAGCAAAATAACAGTTGCACATGAAGTCATAAATTCCGTCTCATAAACTTGCAAGTCCTCTTCCCTTATCGTGAAATCGTCAATCCCATCCCTTATCAAAGCATTCGTAACAGTTGATGTCAAATCAATATTTGTAGGTTGATCACCAAATTGATACGGTCGCGTCTCGCTCAACCTGTCAATCCCCTCACCAGAGTGGGGCGTCTCGTGAAAACCTGAAAGCGGTCCCTTTTTCAAATTCGTGAAAATTTCATTCAATGCATCTTGCCTAATCCTTTGAACACCTTTCGTCGTCAAAATTAACATATCCTTCGCCTCATCTATATAACCGAGCTCCTTTAACTTCTGAACGAAATCCTCAAATGTAAATTTATCGTCAAAAAGTTCATTTTCTTCGCCTATTGCTCTCATCCACTCAAGCGCCTCACGAACATCACCGCTTGTCTTCAAAAGAAGATAACTGAAAAGGGATAACAATTGCTGTAACCTTTGTTCGTCAGTCATTGACTGTTCAGTCCATTTTGAATACCTTATGAACATCGCCAAGTTGAAAATTTAATTTTTAATCGCCAAGCCCATAAATTTGTTTGAATTCGCCATAACTCATTCGTTTCATCTCAAAAATGTTGTCAACCCTTGTGTAAAAATTTCCACCAAGTCGTCCTATAACTTTTAATTTCATCGGGTTCACAACTCCATCCTCAAAGACCTCATCTTTTATATGAAATAAAACGACTTCACCAAAAACAACGGAATTGGGCGAATCACCAAGTTCAACAATTTTTAAAACTTTACATTCAAGATTTATCGGCGATTCAGCGATTCTGGGGGATTTCACAATCTCAGATGCGACGGGCGTTAAGCCAGCAAACTCCGCTTCACTAACACCGAATGGAAAATCAACAGCACATATATTCATCTTCTCCGCTATGTTCTCAGTTACAATGTTAACCACAAAATCACCACTATATTCAATGTTTTTCAATGTATCCTTTTTGTCCCCATCTCTTTTACGATCAATTGAAATATAGATTATCGGTGGTTTTGAACTTATACCGCCAAAAAAACTAAAAGGAGCAACATTCACGAAACCATTCTCACCGATTGTTGAAACGAGTGCTATTGGTCTTGGAATAACCGCACTTATCAAAAGTTTATACACCTGCGACTTTGAAAGCGTCTTTGGATCAACTTTCATTTCCCCTCTTCCCCTTTGTTTATAACGATCTCATTAAAAAAGGGGTTATATCTTTTTTCCTTGCCGACAGTTGTTGATGGTCCATGTCCTGGGTAAACAACGACATCATCATCAAGGACGAAAATTTTATCTTGAATTGATTTTATTATCTCCTCAAACGAACCACCTGGTAAATCAGTCCTGCCGATCGTCCCGGAAAACAAGGTGTCACCGCTAAACAAGACTTTCTCCTTCTCCTCATATAGACAAATGCTCCCAAGCGTATGACCTGGCGTATGAATCACCTTTAAATTTAGGTTTCCAACCTCAATTATATCTCCATCATTTAAAATTATATCTGGCTTTATCCCTTCTATCCTGAAAGGAATTTCATAAACGACTGATTTAGGGTCTTCAAGAAGGCGAGCGTCTCTTTCATGGATTGCGACCTTGGCTGATGTCAAGCGGACAATTTCAGCGTCATCTGCGATGTGGTCCCAGTGCCCGTGTGTATTAATAAGGCAAAGTATTTCGCAATCATATTTCTTCGCTTCTTCAACTATAACTGAAGCTGAATCTTTTGGCGCATCAATCACAACCGCATACCCGCTTTTCTCATCAATAACAAGGTAACCGATAGTTAAAAGAGGTCCTGATTCAAACGCTTTAATTATCATCCGACTTAAACCAAATTTATTTTTAAAATTCCTCCCTCGTCCTGCTTGAAAAAATGCTAACAACCATATCTTTATAAGAGCTCACATTGTCAACCTCATCCTTCGCTATCCTTGAAAATTGATGCAATCCATCAAGAACAAATTCCATCGCCGTAGCCATCGCATATTTATCGCTTTCATCAATTTTCAAATACTTCTTCACGACTTCCTTCAAACCCTTAACTTTGCAAAGTTCAGAATAAAAATCATCTATAGGCATCTCATCTGAAATTTCAATTTTATTCCCATTTTCAAACCAAGCTATTATTTGAGCATACTCTTGATGGCTTGACTGCGTTTGCTGTTTTCCTTTTTCCTCATAGTGATACCTTGTCTTCGGCAGAGGGTCTGGGAAATATTTCCTGAAAACTTCCCGTATTGCCTTCCCTATCAACGCTTTACTCACCTTAACACTTCCCTCCTGCTCGCCCTCAAACACAAGCTCTATCTTCCCCGTTATCCCAGGTAAAACGAAATTCAAATCACAAATCCTCGGATAAACGATCTCCTCATCATACTTTATCGCTCTCCTTTCAGCGTTGCTAACAAGATTTTCCATGCACGAAATCGTTAATCTTGCGCTAACACCCGATTTTTGATCTACAAATTCACTCGTCCTGGCTTGAAAGGCGATCTGCTCTATTATCTCTTTGAAATAATGTGGTATCACAACTTTCTTACCCGAATCCCTATTTATCCATGCCTCCTGCTCAGTTATCTTGATCCCATCTTCAATTGTTCTTGGATAGTGAGTTAAAATTTGAGAGCCGATTCTGTCCTTCAGCGGAGTGATTATATTTCCACGGTTGGTGTAATCCTCTGGATTTGCCGTAAAAATTATCATTATGTCAAGCGGTATCCTTATATTGAAACCTCTTATTTGAATATCGCGCTCCTGCATTATATTGAACAGACCAACCTGTATCCTTGGTTGAAGATCAGGAAGTTCATTTATGACGAAAATCCCTCGGTTTGTCCTCGGAATTATACCCCAATGGATCACACCTTCATGAGAATAATAAAGTTTTTGCGTCGCTGCTTTTATAGGGTCAATGTCCCCAATCAGGTCAGCAATTGTCACATCGGGCGTCGCAAGTTTTTCACCATACCTTCTTTCCCTGGGAAGCCATTCAATTTCAACATCATCCCCGTATTCCTTTACAAGGTCAACACATCTTTTACAAAGCGGTTTGTAAGGATTATCGTTTATCTCACATCCTTTTATTATCGGTATAACCTCATCAAGCAAATTGACAAACATCCTTGCTATTTTTGTTTTCGCTTGCCCACGCAAGCCAAGTAAAATGATATCATGTTTTGAAAGTATTGCATTTATTATAGCAGGAATGACCGTCTTTTCATACCCAACAATCCCCGGGAAAAGAACCTCGTTGTTCTTTATCTTTTGAATGACATTTTTCCTCAATTCCTCCTTCACGGGAAGAACTTTATATCCAGACCTTTTTAACTCGCCTATGGTTGATGGAAGTTTCATCTTTAACTTTTAAATTTGTTTTGTTGTAAATTTTTTTAAACCAAAAAACGCTCAAAGTTGAAATGGATAAAATTTTAATCATAAGGTTAAGCTCAATCGGTGACATCGTCCTATCAAGCACACTTATAAGATTACTTCGCAAAAAATTTCCAAACGCAAAAATTAATTTCGTAGTCAAAAAGGAATTTTCAGAACTCCTGAAATTTAACCCTTATTTGACGAATGTTATTGAGTTTGATGCCAGCAAAGGTTTCAAAGAGCTGTTGAAATTAAAGAAGCAAATTTTAAAAGAAAGGTATGAGCTTATAATTGACATTCACAACAATTTAAGAAGCATTTTTCTTAGAACTTTTTCAGGTGCGAAGGTTGTGAAGATAAACAAGCGAATCTTCAAAAGATTTCTACTTGTAAAATTTAAAATCAATTTATACAAAAATGCAATTCCTGTCGTAGAAAGATACATTGAACCTGTCCAACAATTTTCTATCAAAAATGATAACCAAGGCGTTGAGCTTTTTGTTCCTAATGATGCGATTGAATCAGCAAAATCTAAAACTGCTTTTTCAAACTCAAATATTTACATCGCTATTGCGCCCTCAGCTAAACATGAAACAAAAAGATGGCTTGCTGAAAGATTCGCAGAGCTCGGAGATAAGCTTACAGAAAAGTTTAACGCCAAAATAATTTTGCTTGGAGCTTCTGAAGATACTGAAAGATGCAACAAGGTTGAAAATATGATGAAACATAAACCAATAAATCTATGTGGCAAGACGACACTACTTGAATCAGCTGCAATACTATCGCTGTGCAAGCTACTCGTCACAAATGATTCTGGGCTTATGCATATCGGTTCGGCCATGAAGACAAAAATAGTTGCAATCTTTGGTTCAACAGTCAAAGAATTTGGCTTCTTCCCGTATGGGACAGAAAGCATAGTTATTGAAAAACCCGTCAAATGCAGACCCTGCTCACATATTGGAAGGGATAAGTGTCCAAAGGGACACTTCAAGTGTATGATGGATATTGAAGTTGAAGAAGTATTTCAAGCGTGCGTGAAATTATTAAAGCCCGAGCTAGGGCAAAGCTCGGGCTAAACTCTAAAACGGCGTTCTGCCTCTGAACTGGAAGGGTTGTTGTGTTCGAGATGGATTGTTTGATGCCGTCGGGAAAATATATCCAGTTATAATCTCATCACCCTCCTTTAAATTCCCACCGACGACCTCAGTATAATTCCCATCCGTGATCCCAAGTCTAAGGAAAACGGGTTTGGGATTTTTATTTTCATCAATAACCCAAACAATGGCGCGACTGCCACCTAAAAATTGACCTTGTCTTTGAACATCTTGTCCACCAAATCCACCCTGTGGACCAAAAAACCCAGGGCTTCCACCTTCTTGTTGTCTTCTACGCATAAATTCCTCACGTCTCTTTTGCATTTCCTCCATCGCCTTTGCGAACCGCTTATCCTGTGGGTCTGGCTTAAATCTTAACGCAAGATTCGGTATCCGAAGAGCATTCTCACGCTTATCAATCAGTATTTTAACATTAGCTGTCATACCCGGCTTCAATTTTAACTCTTTATTCTCAACATCAATTATGACAGTGTAATTTATCACATTTTGAACGTTGATCGGTTGAAGGCGAACTTGAGAAACCCTCCCAACGAATTGTTCATCTGGATAAGCATCAACAGTGAAGTAAACAGTTTGACCTGGTTTTACTTTCCCTATATCTGCTTCATCAACATTTGCTTCAACCCTCATTTTCCTTAAGTCGTTTGCGATCGTGAAAAGGGTCGGCGCCTGTAAGCTTGCTGCAACAGTTTGACCGACATCAACATTCCTTGAAATAACTATACCATCTATAGGTGAATAAATCGTTGAATACTTCAGGTTAACGCGAGCCCTTTCAAGCTGAGCCTCAGCTGATTTCAACTGCGCAAGCGCCGTTTCATAATTCGTCAACGCCTGGTCGTAATCTGCTTGTGAGACGAGATTTTTCGCGTAAAGCTCTTTTATTCTGTTTAATTCACGCTGTGCTTGATTGACCTGTGCCCTTGCTCTCTCAACTTGCGCCTCAGCATCCCTGACCTGAGCAGCAAGGAAAGTTGAATCAATTTGAGCCAAAATCTGACCCTTTTTAACCGCATCATTAAAATCAACATAAATTTTAGCAATCGTCCCTGAAACCTGCGTCCCAACCTGAACAAGCGTAACAGGATTTAAAGTCCCTGTTGTCGTCACATAAACCTCAATATCTCCAACATCTACCTTTGCCGTCTTCAACGGATATTGCCCCGAGTTTCTATTATTCAAATAAAATGCAACTGCAAGCCCAGCTGCAACTAAAACCAAAACAAGTATCAAGACACGAATAATTTTTCTTTTCATCGCCTTACCTCCTACCATTTTTTTCTGTTTCTTTGATCATTTTTTCAAACTCATCTAACTGTTCCAGGGTCAAAATTGAACGAATTGAATCACGAACCACATTTCTTAAGGAATCAAACTTCGGCTTAAATTCCTTACTTAACTTTTTAAATTCCTTTTGCGACCACCCGAGTATCGTATCAAGCTGAACTTGTTGCTCTTTTGACAGGTTCAACCTCTTGATGAGTTCTCTTCTATACTCCTTTAACCCATCTCTTTTCTCACCATGATATATTCCCTTCAAAGCAACCCTGTCAATCACAACTCCAAGGGCAAACCCAATCAAAACACACACAATTATCAAAATTATAGCTTTCGTCTTATTGCTCATTTTTTCCTATCCCCGTTTATTGTCAATGTCAGCTCAAGTACTTCATCTTTTGTCAATTCCCCACCCGAGCTCATAACTTTCTGAATTGACGGTGTATCGCCCAAAACCGCTTCCTCAATTCTAACCCGAGTCCCTCTTGATATAAGCTCAAATCCAAGCAAAAGCAAGAAGATGAAAACCAAAGCGATCGCAATCTCACGAGCAAATCCAATTACATAATCCCAAACACCTTGCTTCAGTTTTCGTTCGCGAATCCTCGCCAGAACCTTTGTGAAAATATAAGGAGAAACCTCAACTATACCCTCACTCATAACCTCACGGACAAGATTATGAAGCTCAACCAATTGAGAACACTCATCACAAGATTTAAGATGCTCCTCAACAAGTTCAATATTCTTTTTCAATTCACCATCAATATACTCAGAGACCAACTTTTTAATTTTCTCGTGCTTCATTTCAAAATTTCCCTGTATTCTTTTAAATGTTCAGCCAAAAGTTTTCTTGCCCTGAAAATTCTTGATTTAACGGTTCCAACGCTGACCTTAAGTATTTTTGCGATCTCTTCATATTGAAGGTCTTCAAACTCACGAAGTATCAACGCAGTTTTGTATTCAATTGGAAGTTTTGAAACCGCCTTCTCAATTATTTCCCTTAACTCTCTTCTTTCCGCCGATTTCTCAACCGGAGAATAAGAAGGTTCAGCCTTCGGGTTTTGACTTACAACTTCAGAGAGTGACAAAGTCCTGTGTCGTTGTCTTCGTCTTATCTCGTCAATGCAAACATTAACTGTTATCCTGTAAATCCAAGTGTAAACGGCAGAACCGAATCTATAATCTTTCAGTGACTCAAAAACTTTTAAGAAAACCTCCTGGGTCAAATCATCAACAACGCTTGAATCTCCGACGATTTTAAAAATCAAATTTCCAACTTTGTTTTGGTATTTTTTAACTATAAACTCAAACGCTTTTTCGTCTCCTTCAATCGCCTTTTTTACGATTTCAACTTCATCAATTCCTTTAAATTCTTTCAATGTCATAGATTTTGACGCCTCAGTTTTATCAAAGTTCCTTAGTACTCATCTGTTTTCTCACGCCAAATTTGCGCCCCGAGGCGTTGCAATTTTTCCTCAATCCTTTCATATCCACGGTCAATGTGATAAATTCTCAAAACCTCGGTTTTCCCCTCTGCAACAAGTCCTGCGAGTATCAACGAGGCGCTCGCCCTTAGATCTGTTGACATAACCTTTGCGCCTTTAAGCTTTCGCACTCCGCGAACTATCGCCACATTTTCATTTACTTCTATATCCGCACCAAGTCGCACAAGCTCTGGTACATGCTTGAACCTGTCATAAAAAATCGTCTCCGTTACAACCGATGTCCCATTTGCAATTGACATAAGCGCAATCCATTGTGCCTGCATATCCGTTGGAAAACCAGGATAAACCGCGGTTGTGACATCAACCGGCTTTATCTCGTCGGGCGCTTCTATCTCAACAAAATCATCTCCAACATTTAGATAACATCCAGCATCTTCAAGTTTAAGGAGCACTGCCTCAAAATGTTTGGGGTTACATTTTTTAATTTTAACTTTACCTCCCGTTATCGCTCCGGCGATAAGAAAAGTCCCCGCTTCAATCCTGTCTGGAATTGTCGTGACATCCGCTGGCTTAAGTTCATCAACCCCTTCAATCTCAATTGTATCCGTCCCAAGCCCGGTAATTTTAGCTCCCATTGAAATCAGAAACTCGCCAAGTTGAACTATTTCCGGTTCTTTCGCCGCGTTCTCAATCAATGTAATCCCTTTAGCAAGGACAGATGCCATCATAACATTTCCCGTCGCTCCAACGCTTGGCTTATCAAAATGAATTTTAGCACCATGAAGTTTTTTCGCCCTCGCAACTATGTAACCGGAATCAAGTTCAACTTCAGCTCCGAGTTTCTTTATCCCCTCAATATGAAGGTCAACAGGCCTTGGTCCCCAAGCACAACCCCCGGGCAAGGAAACCTTCGCATAACCAAATCTACCTACCAAAGGTCCAAGGACATAAATTGATGCTCGCATCTTTTTGACAAGCTCATAAGGAGCTTCATACTTTGAAACATTTTCGGTATTGATCGTCAAGATGTGATTTTCAAAATTAACATTAACCCCAATTTCAATTAAAACTTGCGACATCGTCTTGACATCTCTTAGATCAGGGGTATTGTAAATTTTATAAGTTCCACTTGCGAGCAAAGTTGCAGGCATCAAAGCCAGAACTGAATTTTTTGCACCGCTTATCTCAACCTCTCCACTGAGTTTTTTCCCTCCGATGATGACAAATTTCTCCATCGCCTGTCGGTTTTTAATTTTTAGGGTCAATCAAATTTTCTAAAATAAAACCAAAAAACAAAAAATTTTACGCAACTCAATCTTGCAAAATTGAACCGACATTTTTAACTTCTACAAAAAATACGAGAATGGAAATGCGAAAACTTGTCTTGTTCCTCTTTCTAATCTCAATGACACTCAAAGCTCAATCCCAATACGATCAAATCATCTCCGAAATTTCAAACAAGTACATACCCGACAAGAGAACGGGGGTATTTGAAATTTTCATCCAAGAGGTTGACGGGAAAATCGTTGTAAAAGGCGAAACCACGAACATATCGGCGAAGGAATCATTGATAAACGCTTTGGTAAAATTTGAAAAGCAAATAATTGACAGCGTCCTGATTTTGCCTTCACCAGATCTAAAAGGTAAAATTTTCGGCATCATTTCAGTTAGTGTTGCTAATATGAGGGCGAAACCCTCTCATCAATCTGAACTTGTAAATCAAGTTCTTTTAGGTAGCACTGTCAAAATTTTAAAACGCAGTGGCTATTGGTATCTCGTTCAAACTGAACCACCCGAAAATTACATCGGCTGGATTGAAGAGGGCGGTTTAGCAATCAAAGATAAAACTGAATTTGAAAGTTGGCAAAGTAAAAAGAAGATAATTTTCACGGACTATTTCGGATTCGTCTACTCGCAAAAGGATAAAAACTCAACACCAGTGAGTGACCTCGCTCTTGGGAATCTACTCACAGTTGAAAACGAGGACAAAAATTGGTTTTTCGTCACACTGCCAGACGGAAGAAAAGGATATGTTGAGAAATCCAAAGCGATGAACTATGATGAATGGAAAAGAAGAGTTAATTTCAATGAGGTCAATTTAATTAACACAGCAAAAAAATTTGTCGGTTTCCCTTATCTTTGGGGTGGAACAAGTGTAAGAGGTTTTGATTGTTCAGGGTTCACAAAAATCGTCTTCAAATTGAATGGATTTGAACTTCCAAGGGATGCTGATCAACAAGCACAACTTGGAGTTGAAGTTAACCCCGGGGAAAATTTTGAAAATTTAAAACCCGGCGATCTTCTCTTCTTCGGGCAAAAAGCTGAGGATGGCAAACCAGAGAAGATAACCCATGTAGGGATTTACATCGGGAATAAAGAGTTCATCCATTGCTCTGGGAAGGTGAGCATTGATAGTTTTGACCCGAAGGCGCCAAATTTCAACGAATATAGATTTAAAACTTTCGTCAAGGCGAAACGACTTGTAAAAAATTAATTTCAAGCTAACACTTGATAACAAACCCAACGGAAATTTTTAGTTATTTCGCATTTATAATCTTTTTCATCTACAGGGTCTCACAAATCAAATTGTTTCAAAAATTCTTCAGGTATCTCCCGCCTGTTATTTGGATTTATTTCCTGCCAATGTTATCATCAGCCATTGGAATTATACCAAGGGAGTCAGAACTTTACGAATGGACAAAACTTTACATCTTGCCATCTGCTCTCGTTCTACTGTTACTTTCAGCAAACATTCCCGTGATAATGAAGCTTGGTTTTAAAGCGATAATTATGTTTCTAACGGGTTCTTTCGGCATAATAATTGGTGGTCCCATTGTTTTACTTGTCTTTAAACATTGGTTGCCCCCAGACGCATGGAAAGGCATTGCTGCTTTGTCTGGCAGTTGGATGGGTGGAAGCGCAACGATGCTCGCCATTGCACAAAGTATAAAAACACCCGAATCTTTACTTGCACCATTGATCGTTGTTGACACCGTCGTTGGCTACGGCTGGATGGGTGTCGTTATATTCCTATCCGCATTCCAAGATAAAGTTGATGAATTCAACCGAGTTGATAAAACAATTCTGATTGAACTGAACAAAAAAATGCAAAAACTGACTGAATCAAGAAAAAGATTTTTAAACTTCATTGATTTTGCAACAATGATATTTGTCGCGTTCGGTGTTGGAACCCTATCACTAAAACTCGGGAAACTACTTCCAGAGATTGGCGTAATCATCACGAATTACACTTGGGGTATTATAATCGCTACAACCATTGGCGTAGCTTTATCCTTCACAAAATTATCCGAGCTTGAATACTCTGGCTCAAGTCATGTTGGGAATTTTTTGCTTTATCTTCTCCTGGCTTCGGTCGGGGCAAGGGCAAACATATACGGTATATTTGAAACGCCAATCTTTATGTTGATGGGCGCTGTATGGATCTTAATCCATGCCAGTTGCTTATTCGTAGTCGGAAAGTTGATAAAAGCTCCAATGTTTCTGATGGCAACAAGCAGTCAAGCAAACATAGGTGGTCCGGTCACAGCTCCAATTGTCGCCTCTGTTTATCAGAGCGCACTTGCCCCAGTAGGACTTCTCATGGCTGTAGCCGGAAATATAATTGGAATCTATGGCGGATTGCTTTGCTCCCAACTTTGTTATCTTGTATCAAAATTATAGAGCTACTCTAAAACATCGGGTTCTATTTTTTTGAGAAGAAAATTATGAACTTCTGCCTTGACTTGATAATCCATTGAAATGAGAATGACGATTGATTTCAAACTATTGACTTTATCAACAATCCCAATGAAACCCTTCAAAGGTCCATCAACGACAAGGACATAATCGCCGGGTTTAACTGCAACGCTATCAAAATAGCTTTCAGACATATAAATATGTGCATCCCCATTTAACCTTTCCCTTATTGTTTCAATGATTGATTCCTTTATCGGCTTTGGTCTCCCATTTATACCGAGAATTTTTCTAACCCCCCTCGTGTAAACTACAATATCAAATAAACCCGGGTGTAACTTTGCAAACACATAGCACGGGAAAAGTGGAACAGCGATTTTTTTCTTCTTTCCATTAATTAACCGAACCTCTTGAATCTTAGGGTTAAAAACTTCAATCTTTGCAAAATTTAACCAAGCTTCAACACGATCTTCTTGCTTCGGCTTGGTTTGAAGGACATACCAATTTAAATCCATCTTTAAAGACAGCACCTCCCTGATGATTTTGTTTTATATTCCTTTTTAAAAGTTAAAAGCCACCCACCTTTAAAAAATCAAATGATTAAATCCCACCGCCGTAATAAATCACAACAAAATTTTAATGCAAGGTGCTCAAGAATCAAAACTATTTTTCATCCCCTACTTTTATCTCTATCCGCCCCGTAATAGTCATAATAACGATAGTAGCGATAGTATCTGTAATAGGTGCCGTATGTTGCGCTTGCGTCAAAGTTATTTAAAAGAACGCCTATAACATTACCACCGACGCGTTGGACCATTTCTCTAGCTTTTTCAAGGACATCAATTTCTGTTTTTCCAGCCGAGGCGACAAGTAAGACACTATCAACTTGGCTTGCAAGTATTAGCGCATCGGTGACAGCAACAAGCGGTGGCGTATCAAAGACGACAAAGTCATAATTTAACTTCAGATATTCAACGAATTCCTTCATCTTCTCGGAGCCAAGAAGTTCAGCTGGATTTGGTGGGACAACACCACAAGGGACAAGGTAAAGATTTTCAACTTCCGTTTGTTTGAAAATTTCTTGAACATCAGCTCTGTCAAAAAGATAATCTGTCAAGCCTGGTTCCCTTGGAACATTGAAGACACGATGCAAAACAGGTCTTCTAAGGTCAGTATCAACAAGTACTGTTTTTAATCCAGCTGTAGCCATCGTGATGGCAAGGTTTGATGCCGTGGTTGATTTCCCTTCCTTAGGAGCGCTACTTGCAACGACTATTGACTTAATTTTTTTATCAAGCTTCGCAAACTGAATTCCGGTTCGCATAACTCTGTATGCCTCAGCTACAGGTGACTTTGGGCTAAGGTGGGTGATTAGATGTGCTGCGATATTTCTTCCTTCATCTTTTCTAAGTTGTTTGCCGTCAAGTTTTGCTTCAATTTCAATGACAGGTATTGCGGACAGGACAGTGAAACCTCGCTTTTCAAGTTGCTCTGGGGTTTTAACACTTCTATCAAAGTATTCCTTCACGAAAACGATTCCAACACCAAGCCCAAGTCCTATGATTATGCTTAGGATAAGGTTCAAATGAACTTTCGGACTGACCGGTCTTACACCTGGCGTTGCATAGTCAATTATCTGAACATATCCAAACTGCGACTGCTCGGCTATCATCGCCTCTTGATATTTTTCCTCAATTAGAAGATAAAGTTTTTCAGCGCTCATCCTCGCCCTTTCAAGTCGTGCGTAATCAATCAATTTCGCTGGGATCGTCTCAAACTTCCTATTTAACTGCTCAATCAGTTTTTCAATTTCCTTTTTTCTCGCCTCGTAAGCGGAAAGCTCAATCTCCGTCAATAAAATTTTTTGCTTTAACTCTTTTACAAATCCAGTTGGGTCATATGTTTGAGTTCCCGGGCTACCCGAACTTGCAAAGCCTGTTTTCAAAAACTCTGCTATTTTTTCCTGAAGTTTTTTCCTAAGTGAAGCAAGTTGTTCATCTATTTCCCTCAAGCTTTTGTTCAAAACCTCTTGGCTCCCAACCTTCGGATTTTGAGCTATGATTTGATCGCGAGTGACCTCAAGCTTTGCAATTTCCTCTTGAAGATATTTTATATACGGGTCAAGAGCTTCGGTTGCAACTTTGACAAATTCCGGCTCAATTTGCTTTATTTGCTCAAGGTATGAGTCAAGTTTTTTCTTTGCCGCTGAGATATCAACAATTGCTTCACCTCTGGCTGATTCAAGATTTGAGAGCTGCTCTATAAGTTTTTTTGATTCCTCATCAAGGGCGACAACACCGGCTGATTTCATATAACTTTCAAGTTGATTCTCCGCCTGGTCAAGTTGCTTTCTTTTATCGGCGAGTTGTTCCTCAAGAAATTTTCTCACACTTCTTGATTCATTCCTGCTCATCATAAGGTTTCTTTCATAATAAGCATCCGCGAATGTATTCGCAATAAGAGCCGCCTCTTTGGGATTTTTGCTCCTCGCTGTAATTTTTATGATGTCCGCATCGCGTGGGGACTCAATTTTCACATTCTTTTCAAACCTCTCAATTATCGTTTCAATCTTCGCAAACGGCTTTATCCCCTCTTTTAATTCCTTTCTTGACGGGAGGATGACAAGTATCGTATCACTTTTTTTCTCAGGTTCAACATAAACCCTTTCAATTAATTTCTTTGCCACAGCTTCGGCAAGCGAACGGCTCTTGAGTATTTCTATCTCATTTTTTATGTTCCTCTGTTCAGAAAATCCTGTTATATCAAACGCTTGCGCTAAACCAAGCCCCTTTTTCCCCTTCTCTATCAAAATGACAGCGGTTGACTCATAAATTGGATCTTGCATAAATGTGAAAATTGCCGTCGCAAGCACAACAAGAATAAAAATAAGTATGATAAGCCATTTCCCTCTGTAAAGAACTTGAATTACCTCATATAAATTAATTGTTTCCTCTTCTTGAAAAAAAGTTTGTCCGTTTGTACCTATTTTCTCCATAGCTTTAAGAACTCAAAATTTATTTTCCCAAAGTTTGCAATTCAATATAAAAATTCCACAAATAAAAGTCAAGCATCACGCTGTGACCTATATTACAAATGTCCAATAATCCTCACCATTTGCTCAATATCAGCCATGCCTTTTATTATTTGACCAACCGAGAACGGGGTTACGGTTTAAAATTTTCAACTTCTCTTTTATGGCACAAGCTTTGAAACAAGTTTGTATTGAGAGAAAACAAAACGAGGAACGAATTAGATGAAATTTAAAAAGTTTGTCGCCCCAACCCTGAAAGAGGCAACTGAAATGATGAAAAAAGAGCTTGGGGGAAACGCAATCATCATTGGAACAAGAAGGATAAGGCAACCGGGTTTATTTGGATTTTTCAAGCCAGAGCTGATAGAAATCGTCGGAGCTGTAGAGGAAGAAATACCGCAGGAAAGGTCAAAAGTTAATAGCACGGTTGAGCTTTTGAAAAAGATGACGCAGGAAATTGAAACGCGGAGAAAATTAACGGGTGATGAGATTCCTAACTTTGACAGAACGATTGAAAGGTATGACTATAGCCAAATAAAAAACGAACTTGAGGAGGTAAAACAAGCTTTAAATGAAATAACGGAGCATTTGAAATATAAAGGAGCAAATCAATTCCCGTCAAACTTGAGAAAAGTTTTTATGAATTTGATTGAAAAGGAAGTTGAAGAGGAACTTGCAAATAAAATTGTTAGGTCTGTGCTTTTAAAATTAAGCGGGGATGAATTAAGAGATGAGAAAAGGGTTGAAGGTGAAGTTATAAATATCATCTCAGAGATTGTTAAATTTTCAAAGCCGATAAAACCATTGAGGAAAAAAACTTTTACACTTGCCTTTGTAGGTCCAACAGGGGTTGGTAAGACGACAACTGTAGCAAAGCTCGCGGCAATTTACAAGATATTTGAAAATGCAAGGGTTGCGTTGATCTCTGCCGATACTTATAGAATTGCTGGAATTGAACAGCTTCAGACATTTGCGAACATAGCTGGAATCCCAATGGATGTTGCATATACACCCGAGGATATGGCGCGACTTGTGAGAAAACATCAAGATAAGGATTTAATTTTGATCGACACGGTTGGGAGAAATCAAAAACAGGGGGAGCAAATTTCAGAGCTTGCAAAATTTATAAAAGGTGCGGACCCAGACGAGGTTCATCTTGTTTTGAGCGCAACATCAAGTTATAAAAATATGATTGATGTTTACAACAGGTTCAAAGTGCTTTTGCCGAACAGATTGATATTTTCAAAGGTTGACGAAGCAGTTTCACTTGGTCACATACTTAACATCGCTTATCGGACGAAGATCCCGCTTTCCTATATAACGACTGGTCAAACAGTCCCAGATGATATAGCTGTTGCTGAGCCAAAAGTTATAGCAAACTTAATTTACAAGGAAGTTCTCATATGATTGATCAAGCAGAAAGCTTAAGGAAAATAGTTAGCGAGAGAATAAAAGAGAAAAGAGCAAAAGCACATGTGATAGCGATAGGAAGTGGCAAGGGTGGATGTGGCAAGACAAATCTCACTTTAAATCTTGGTTTACTTCTCAGCAAGAACGGGAAAAGAACACTTATATTTGATGCTGATTTAAACCTTGCAAATGTTGACATCCTTTTGGGGATAACGCCGAAGTATAGATTCCTCAACTTTATCAACGGCGATGTTGATTTAAAAGATGTGATTGTAAAGGTAAGAGAGAAATTGGAACTTATACCTGCTAACTCAGGCATAGTTGATTTCCCAAAGGTTAGTGGTGAGAGGATTTTTCAAGTGATTGATGATGTTTTAAACCTTGAAGATAATTTTGATTTCATCTTGATTGATACTCCAGCGGGGATTTCGGAAGAGGTCGTTAAAGTGCTCGGTTACGCAGATGACTACATACTTGTTGTGACGCCAGAACCGACTTCAATAATAGATGCCTACGCAGTGATTAAAATTGTCTATTACCGAACCGGAAAACAAAGCGTAAAACTTGTTGTAAACAATGTCAATAGTCAAACCAACCCAAGTGAAATCGCCGAAAGATTATCAATCGCAGCTGATAAATTTCTGGGTGTTAAGGTAAATCACATTGGCTCAATCCCATATGATCCCGCTGTGCCAAAGTCGGTGATGATGCAAAAACCTTTTGTTGAATCATTTCCAAGGTCTAACGCTTCAATTGCCTTGATGAAAATAGCCGAAAATTTGCTTTCCCTTGATAAAGTAAAAAAACAAAATTCATTCTTCTGGAGGTTGACGCAAACATGCGGTCTTTAATTTTTCAAATAGGACTACTTCTGTTCTTCGTTTCAATAATATCGCTCTGGCTACAGGGGATGGATATTATAATCGCTGTTGTAAAGTCATTTATACTTTTCATCGCATCAACTTTCCTTATGTTTCTCATTGCGTATCTTTTCATCTATTTGAAAAAGGAAGGAAGCGGAAATAGTGGACAAGGAGTTTAAAAAATTCATAACGGAGGGATTTTAATATGTCAGTTGAAGTGAGCCAAACGGAAAAACTTTTCAACCTTTATAAGAGGACACATGACCCAAAGATAAAAGAAAAGTTGATGCTCTTCTACATTGATTTCGTCCGCGGGATCGTTAGAAAGATGAACCTCGCTTACTCTGGTGCGCTATTAAGCGAGGACGACCTTGTTGACATTGGGATGATCGGTTTAAGCGACGCAATTGAAAAATTTGACCCAAAGGTTGGAGTTAAGTTTGAGACATACGCATACACAAGGATAAGGGGATGCATAATTGATGAGATACGAAAACTTGATAACCTTCCAAGATCAGCCAGAAATAAAATAGGACTACTTGATAGAGCAAGGTCAAGGATTGAAAACGAGATCGGTGATAAAGTCCAGAGCTGGAAAATCGCTGATGAAGTTGGAATTTCAGCTGAAGAATACGAAAGGATTCTAAAACTTGAGAAGGAGAGCAAGACGATCTCGTTTAATTTAAATGTCGGGGAAAACATTGAACTTGGTGAACTGATAAAAAGTGAAGATAAAAACCCTGAGGAGACGCTTTTTGAAAACGAGATAAAGCAAGCGATCGCTGAAGAGTTGAAAAAGTTATCCGAAAGAGAACGGCTCGTTATAGTTCTCTATTATTACGAGGAATTGACATTCAAGGAGATAGCAGGGATTTTGAAACTAAGTGAATCAAGGGTCTCGCAAATCCACTCCGAGGCGGTGAGCAAAATCCGCAATTCATTGAAAAGCAAATTATCATTTTAAAAATGCCAGGGATAAAGCAAAGGATTCAGAACATACTTCAACTTGTTCCATTTCCAGCGGTTGCGATGGAAGTAGTTCAACTCGTTGACAACCCTAAAACAAGCGCAGCAAAGCTTGGGGAAGTTATATCAAAGGACCAAGCCCTTGCAGCTAAAGTTTTAAAAGTAGCCAACTCCCCATTTTACGGTTTCCCAAAGCAGATATCAACGATCAATTTCGCGATAGTTGTTCTCGGTTTTGAGACATTAAAGGAGATAGTTCTTAGCGTTTCACTTGCAAGTTCGCTTGCGAATAAACTTGACAAAGAATTTGACCTTGAAAAGTTTTGGAAACATTCACTTTTAACGGGTATAATTGCGAAACATCTTGCTAAGGATTTCGGCTACAGGGTCACTGGTGAAGCTTTTACGGCTGGCTTACTTCACGATGTTGGACTTCTTGTGATAGCGCAGTATTTCAAAAAGGAATTTCAAAGCATAGTTCAAATTGGGAAGAGGGAGGAGTTTCAGTTTGAGCAAATTGAGAGAAGATTCCTTGAAAATTCAACTCATTTTGAGATCGGGGCATGGCTTGCTGAAAAATGGAACTTCCCGGATCAACTGGTTGAAGCGATATCGTTTCACCACCAACCTCATCTTGCTCCGAGAAACCCGCAACTGCCAGCACTTGTTTTTCTTGCAGAATTAATTTGCCATAAACTCGGAATTGAAAACATTGAATATGCAGACCACGATAGAACGTTTACAGAAAATCTGAAAGATGTTTTAAACATCTTAAAACTTGACGAGAGTTTTCTCAACGATGGCTTCATTGAAACATACAAAGCAAGAATCCAAGCAGACATAGTTAAGAATCAAATCTATCTCAGCCAAACATGATGCAGAAGTTAAACAGAAAGAACACAGAAATAGTTGAAGAACTTTTACCTCAAATTGAAAAGTTCATTGAGTCGAGAGAGACATATATAAAAGCGCTTGAAAAAACGATTGAACTTCTAAAGAGAGAGATTGAATTTAAAAGCAAAACAACAACTGACTTCAAGGACTCAATTGATGAGATCCTTTTAATTCAAAGGTTGGCAACAAAGATAAGCACATCTTTGAATTATGAGGATATAGTCACCGAGCTAATTGAATTGACGCGCCAAATCATACCTGTGATTGATTGCAATGTTTACATCTATGACGATGAGAAGAGGAAGTTTACAAAGCTTTCAAGTCGTGGTTCAGAGTATCTTGATGAAGTTATGGAGACATACATTGAAGATGGTATAATTGATTATGTCTTGAGGGAGAAGAGGAGCATAGTTTTGCCAGATATAAATAGTTTTGAAGAAAGGAATTTTATCGTTGTTCCATTGATTTTAAGGAACGAGGGGATCGGTGTTTATCTGGTTCACACAAGTAAAAAACAGATGGAGTTTACAAATCAAATTTTGCTTTTGCTTTCAATTCTTGCAAATCAAACCGCTGTAGCGGTTGAAAATTCAAGAAATTACAACGCCCTTTTAAAGACGACGGAGGAATTGAAGCTAACGCAGGCGCAGATGATACAAGCGGCAAAACTTGCAGCCGTTGGGGAGCTTGCCGGCGGGATAGCGCACGAGATCAATAACCCACTACAAATTTTGCTTGGTCATATACAACTTATTCAACTTGGGCGCGATTTACCGAAGAGAATTGAGATAGTGAAAGAGCAAGTTGAAAAAATCAGTCAGATAGTAAGGCGTCTTCTCAATTTCTCAAGGAAAGTCCCGGAGGATTTCAAGCTTGAGCCAGTGAACATAAATTTTGCAATCCAGGAGATGATAACTTTTATGAGCTATCAATTCAAATACAACGATATAGAACTCACCTTAAAGCTTGACCCAGCGCTTCCGTTAGTTTATGGGAATAAAATCTATTTACAGCAGGTGTTCTTAAACTTAATGATAAATGCCAAGGATGCAATGCCAGAGGGCGGGAAACTTGTGATTGAAACAAAACTTGAAAATGGAAATGTCATAATAAAATTTTCTGACACAGGTGTTGGGATACCTGATGATATAAAGGATAAAATTTTTGAGCCCTTCTTCACAACAAAAGGTGCAAAAGGCACTGGGCTTGGTCTTTCAATAAGCAGATGGATAGTTCGCAAGCACAACGGAGAAATTAAAGTTGAAAGTCAACAGGATAAGGGTTCAACATTTATAATTATACTGCCGTTAAATCCAGAACAACAAATTTGAGACGAGAAAATGGCAAACCCGATTTATATAATGATTTTAATTACGATTTCAATCACGCTTTTATTTCTGCTAGGTTTTAGATTCGCTTTGAAATTTCTAAACAGGCATGCCGAAGTAAAGGAAGCAGTTAAAGAAAATTTAATTTATGCCGATAAAAGTTTTGAAGAACAATTAAACGAGGAAATGTTAACCGAAAGCGTTAAAGATGAAAACCTTAACGAAGAATTTAACGAAAATGAGCTTATAAAACTTGCAAAAAGATATAATATCGGTCAGGGTGAAGTTGAACTTCTATTGAATTTGAGAGCCAAGGAAGTGGAAAGATTGAAAGGATATGAAAAGATAATTGATGAAATTGAGAAGGGCTCGGAAATGAAAAAAGTCGCTAAAAAATACAAAGTTGGCTATGGTGAAATTGAACTTCTTATGAATTTAAAAAACTTTGGTCGGAACAATTTAATTAAGAAATGGAAATAAAAAGTCATGATAAAAGGGATTTACACATCAGCTGTTGGTATGATGCCAAACAAGCTTAAAATTGATGTCATTGCGAACAATCTCGCAAACATTGATACAACGGGATTTAAAAAAGACAACATATTCGTCAGGATACTTCATAGTGCGGTGCTTGACATAAACAGAAACGGCGGAAATGAACTGAGCGGTCTTTACATAACTGAATACACAAGTTTTGACCAGGGAAATTTAAAGCAAACTGGCAATCCTTTTGACATAGCGATAAATGGCATGGGATTTTTTGTCATTCAAACAAAAAGTGGTCCAAGATATACGAGGAATGGGAATTTCACGATCACATCAGATGGTAAAATCGTAAATGCAAATGGAGATGCTTTGGTTGGAAACGGTGGGGAAATAAAATTACCCGATGTTGATAAGCTCAAAGATGCCGACATAAAGATAACTCAAAAAGGCGAACTTTACATCAAAGATAAGTTGATTGACAAGATCAAAATCGTTTGGTTTAACGATTTAAGCAAGCTTAGAAAAGAATCGGGGACATATTTCAGGGCGGATGATGAAGCTGGGGAAGTTGAAATCTCAGAGGGATTTGAAATTTACCAGGGCTTTCTTGAGGAGTCAAATGTCAATGCAATAGAGGAAATGGTGAGGATGATAGAAGCGAACAGAAGTTATGAATCAAGTTACAAGGCGGTTCAGCATCAGGAGGAAACACTGACAAAGGCAAATGAACTTGGAAAGTTATAAAAATGATTTACTTAACGAGTTACAAAGAGGGAGAGAGGATATTTTGCTGTGTCAAGTTTCAGAGCGAGGATTTTGAGGTTGAAGGTTACGGCTCAAGTTTTTGGCGGACGCTTTTGTTCTGTTTATTCAAGGGTTTTCTTTTAAAGATCAAATTGAAAACAAAAAAATTGATAACGCAATGGAAAGGGCATTAAGGACAGCAGCTTCTGGGATGTTCGCACAACAATTGAACATTGATGTCATAGCTCATAATCTTGCTAATGTGAACACGACATCGTTTAAAAGGAGCAGAGCCGAGTTTCAAGATTTGATGTATCAAATTTTAAAGGCTCCCGTTTCTGCCAATCAAAACGAGAACACACAAAGCCCCGGGGAAATTCAAATTGGGACAGGCGTACAAGTGGTGGCAACATTGAGGGATTTCAAGCAAGGGGACCTTCAGCCGACGGACAATCCACTTGATGTTGCGATAAATGGCGACGGTTTCTTCCAAGTCAGAAAGCCCGACGGGACAATTGCCTACACAAGGGATGGCTCTTTTAAACTCTCACGCGACGGACGACTTGTTAACTCCACAGGTTATATTCTTGAGCCAGAAATTATCATACCTGAGACAGCCGTCGCAATAAGCATAAGCAGAGATGGAATAGTTGAAATTTTAAATTCGGGAGAAACTGAACCTGTTGAGATAGGAAGAATTGAACTCGTCAAGTTTGTAAACCCAGCTGGTTTGAGAAGCATTGGCAATAACCTTTATGTTGAAACGCAGGCATCGGGTCAACCGATATTCGGAACCCCAGGAAGTGAAGGGTTTGGCGAGTTGATGCAAGGATATCTTGAAACTTCAAATGTTGACATCGTTGAGGAAATGGTCAATATGATAATCGCCCAGCGTGCTTACGAAATTAACTCAAAGACGATAAAGACAGTTGAAGAAATGCTTCAAATGGCAAACAATTTGAAACGATGAAAGATGATCTATTTTCTTTTTCAAATAGCTTTGCTACAAGCGGTATTGACAAGATGTGATGTTGAAGCCCTGAAAAGTGAAATTGTTAAGTTTCTGAACCAAAGGTTTGCTTACGATAAGATTGAATTCGTTGTTGAGATAAAAAGCGATGTTAGAAGATTTCTCAAATGCGACAGCTGTAGATTTGAAATCGTGCAAAAAAACATAATTAAACCACGCCTTTATCAAACTTTTAAAGTGAGGTCTTACACCAAAGACAGCTTGTGCGAGGATTTCACGGTTCAAACCTTTATCAGAACATTTGAGGATGTCCTGATAGCCAAAAGGGACTTGAAAAGGGGTGAGATTGTTGATGAAAATATGTTTACAGTTGAAAGGGTTGAAACAACTTTTTTAAGGGGTGACCTCATAAAGGACAAAAGAGATGTCTTGGGTAAAAGATTGAAAAAATTTTTAAGGGAAGGTGAGATAGCCTTTGAAAGCTACTTTGAGGATTTGCCAATTGTCGTTTCCGGTGAAAAAGTAAAAATCCTTGCAATAGTTGGGAATGTAAAAGTTGAAACCGAGGGTATAGCAAAGGGAAGCGGAAGATTAAATGATAACGTCAGGGTTTTAAACATTAGCTCTGGGAAATTGATTTTTGGAAGGGTCATTGGTAGAGGAGTCGTTGCGGTTGAGATTGAAAATTAAAAAAATAGGTTTAAACATGGTGAAGAAAATTCTCGCTTTGTTTTTCGCATTTGCTTCGCTTAATCTAAAATCACAAGAGGTAATTCAGAGGTCAATTTTTTCCGATCATAAAGCCTTTAAAGTCGGTGATGTCATAACGATAATTGTGATAGAGGTTTCATCCGCTGAGAACAACATCAAGAGAAGTACTTCAAGGTCAGGAAATATAAATGGTTCTGTTTCTGGTAGCGGGGCTTTGAGCTTCATACCTGAATCAGGTTTTTCAATTGGGACCGAGAATGAATTCAAAGGTCAAGGTTCAACTTCATCACGCGGGGCTGTCAAGGCAAAGATAAGTGCTAAAGTCGTCGGAATTGATTCGGCTGGAAATTTGGTGATTGAGGGGAAGAGAAAAGTTAGTATAAATGGTGATGCTCAAATCATAAGGATAAAAGGTGTTGTGCGACCAAGCGATGTGAATTGGGACAACAGTGTTTTCTCTTATAACATTGCAAACGCTGAGATTGAATTTTCTGGCAAGGGGATGACTTACAGAAATCAGAGCCCAAGTTGGATAACGAGATTATTGCACTGGCTATTTTAAATAAAATTTTTAACCGAGATGCGTAGGTTAATTTTTCTAATTTTACTTTGTCAAAGTTTATCTTTCAGCACGAGGATAAAAGACATCGCTTATATTAAAGGTACAGCTGGCTATCAAGTTATAGGTTATGGTCTCGTTGTCGGTCTTAACGGGACTGGGGATACAAGGAGGGCAAGTTTTACTG
This sequence comes from Candidatus Thermokryptus mobilis, assembly GCF_900070205.1. Taxonomy (NCBI): domain Bacteria; kingdom Pseudomonadati; phylum Candidatus Kryptoniota; genus Candidatus Thermokryptus; species Candidatus Thermokryptus mobilis. The sequence continues at coordinate 47,270 of NZ_FAOO01000002.1, forward strand.
TTCAATCTGTTGTAAGTATGTTGAAAAGGTTTGGGATAACTGTGACGGACGAAAATCTCAGGACGAGAAATGTCGCAGCTGTGATGGTCATAGCGACGATCCCACCATTTGCAAAGGAAGGTTCGTCTGTTGATGTAATCGTTTCATCAATTGGGGACGCGACGAGTTTACACGGTGGGAGTTTGCTTATGACCCCACTTGCTGGAGCCGACGGCACGGTTTATGCAGTAGCTCAAGGTCCAATATCAATTGGTGGATTTGGCATCATCACAGCAACGGGAACCGAATACAGAAGAAATGTAACTACAACTGGACGAATTCCAAACGGAGCTATAATTGAGAAGCCAATACCTGTTAATCTCTTTAACGACGATAAGATTGAGCTTGTCCTAAGACAGGCGGATTTCACAACTGCCAAGAGAATTGCCGATTCAATTAACTCAAAATTTAATTTAAACATCGCTTATGCAATTGATGCTTCATCCATTTTTATAAAAGTGCCTGAAAATTTCAAAAGTAATGATAAAATTGTTGACTTCATATCTCAAATTGAATCAATTGATGTTCAACCTGATGCTGTTGCGAAGGTTGTGATAAACGAGAGGACGGGGACAATTGTCGTAGGCGAAAATGTCACAATTTCCCCAGTTGCGATCTCTCACGGTGGGATACATATTGAAATACAAGCTGTTCCTGTGATCTCACAGCCAGCTCCTTTCTCATTGGGACGAACCGTTGTAACGCAACTTACAACAGTAAATGTTTATCAAGACACTACAATTGTCAGCGCGATTGAGGGTGTTGCAACCGTTCAAGACATAGCAAGAGCTTTGAACGCCTTAAAAGTTTTGCCAAGGGATATAATTGCGATTTTCCAAGCGCTTAAAGAAGCTGGTGCATTGAAGGCAGAACTAATCATAATGTGAAGAATGAAAATTTACACAGGTGAACTAAATAAAGTCATTCAAAGCGAAAAAATTCAAGACCAAGGCGGAAAACTTCGCCTCAAGGAAACAGCGGAGAATTTTGAAGCGATATTTTTAAACTTTATGCTCAAGTCAATGATGAAACTCGGCGACGATAAAAATTCAATCTTCGGCGGTGACGATTTCGGCTCCGATGTCTTGGATAGCATATTTTACATTGAGATGTCAAAACATTTAGCCAAAAATGGGAAATTTGGTATAGCTGAACTTATCTACAAAGAGCTTGAAAAACGAGACGCGAAAATCACCGCCGATAACCCACAGCAAACTGAAAAAGACGAGATGAAAAAACCCACAAATCTACAAAAGCAAAAAAGCAAATCAATCAATTATGGCGAACCGTTGATTAAAAAAATCAATCGCTTTGACGAAATAATCAAAAGGGCTTCGTCGGAGTTTAACATTCCAGCTGAGATTATTAAAGCGATAATCGCGGTTGAATCGTCCGGGGATCTCTTTGCAATCTCACCGAAGGGCGCAAAGGGTTTAATGCAACTTATTGATTCAACTGCCCAACTCGTCGGTGTAAAGAATATATGGCATCCTGCCGAAAATATATACGGTGGCGTTAAATATCTTCGCTACCTGCTTGACAGATTTAACGGCGATATAAAACTTGCGATAGCAGGTTACAATGCCGGACCTGAAAATGTGGAAAAATTTGGTGGTATTCCACCTTTCCCAGAGACGATAGAGTATGTCGGGAAAGTTATGAGGTATTTAAAATTTTTTGAACAAACCAGAGATAAGAATGAAGGGCAATGAGAAGCCGACAGAGATTTTGACCAAATTGAAATGGAAATTGAAAGCATTGAAGGAAACGCTTGAGGAAAAACAAAAGGCGATCGTATCATTAAACTACGATGAGATTGAAAAAAGAACAAGAGAAGCTGAAGCGATTGTTTCTGAGATATCTTTTAATGTGGACATGATCAAAGGGTTAGGAAATGAAAAGGATGAGTTGATTTCACTTTTAAGCGATATAAAGCGAATAAACTTTGAGAATAGATATTTGATTTCACACTCACTTGCGTTCACTAAAAAGCTACTTGAATTTTTTGATGAGGCAAACAAAGTAAATAAAAAGGTTTAATTCTTATGGCTGGATTGTTCAGTATAATTGAGAGTGCAAAGAAAGGGATTCATTCGTCAAGAATTGGGCTTGAGGTTACAAGCCACAATGTTTCAAATGCAAACACACCAGGTTACACAAGGCAAAGGGTTGAATTAAGCAGTAGCGATGTTTTGTCATCAAAGCTCGGAATGATAAACCCGGGCGTAAAAGTCGTCGGCATAAAACAAATCCGAGACATCTTCATTGAAGGTGAGATAAGAAAAACTCTAAACTCACTTGGGAATCATTCCGTTGAGCGTGAAATTTTCTCAAGGATTGAAACTATAATAAATGAACCCAGCGAGGTTGGGCTTGGGCGGTTAATTGAAAAATTTTTCAACGCTTTTGATGATTTAGCCAAAAATCCCGAGGACAGGGCTTTACGTGTCACCGTCGTTCAAAGCGCGAAGGCACTTTCACAAAGGTTTAACGACATTTTCAACTCTATGCTTGGGATGAAAAAAGACATATTGTCCGAAATGGATGCGAAGGTTAAAAATCTGAACGAAATCATCGCTGAAATTGGCAAATTAAACCGAGAAGCTGTGAATCTTTACAACTCTGGTGCTGAAACGAACGATATAAAGGACAAGATAAATCAAAAATTAAATGAACTTTCAAAACTTGTGGATTTCGTTGCATCATTTGACGAAAGCGGTGCCGTAAAAATTAACGCCGGTGGCGTCACCATTGTGAATAGGGAACAGGTTAAAAAGATTGAGATGAAATTCTTTGACGGTAAAGTTAAATTAATCTCAACCGACGATGGGATAGAAGCGAAGCTTAATTCTGGGGAGATTTTCATGCTTCAGAATTCGTTCAATGACCTGATCCCGGATGTGATTGAGGGATTTGATCGTCTCGCTTTGAACTTGATAAAAAAGATTAACGATATACATCGGCTTGGATATGGCATTAACGGGGCTACGGGTCTTGATTTCTTTGTCGGGACTGGTTCGGGAAGCATTCAAGTTAACAAAGCAATCCTTGAAAATCCGAATAAAATTGCAACTTCAATTGATGGAAACCCCGGTGATAATCAGGTGGCGCTCGCAATCGCAGGACTGAGAAAGGATGAAAACATAACCAACTTTTATAATTCAATTGTAAGCGATATCGGCTTAAGGTCAAAAATAAGCTCGGATAATGAGAACTTACAAAAGATGATTTTAAATCAACTTGAATCACAGCGAGATTCCGCTTCTGGTGTTTCAATTGATGAAGAGATGTTGAATATGATAAAGTTTCAAAAAATGTTTGAAGCCTCAGCAAGGGTGATACAAAGCGTAAATGAAATGATTGACACTATACTTTCAATGGTTAGATAAAACAAAATTGATCTCGGATATGCGAATCACCGAATTAACAGTGATAAAAAATTTGATCGACAACATAGACAAGACGAGAGAAAAGATAAATCAAGTTCAGCTTAAAATTGCAACTGGCAAAGAAATCAACACCGTATCAGACAACCCTTATATCGCAAATTCAATAATGAATTTGAAAGCGATGATAAACAGAAATGAACAATTTCAAAAAAACATTGACGACGCCATTGACTTCTTAACCGCAACTGGTGATGCACTTGACAATTTCATCAACACTTTGATTGATATAAAATCCCTACTCGTTGAGATCTCAAACTCAGCAAGGGAGCCAGATTACGAAACTTATGCGAACAGGTTGGGAGAACTTTTCAAGCAGTTGCTTGATTCTGCGAATACAAATTTCAAGGGGAAATATATTTTCAACGGGACGAATACAAAGGTCAAACCATTTTCATACGATGAAAAAAACGACCTATTGATTTCGGACTTGTCAAACGGTGAGATAAAGTTTGAGGTCAACGATGGCGTGTATGAGAAAGTAAATTTCACAGTTGAGGAGATCTTCGGTGGGAGGGAGATTTTTGACCTCGTGCATCAAATCAAAAATTCTTTGAAAAACAAAATCAAACCTGACATCTCCCTATTGCAAAGGTTTGAGCAACTCTTTGAAAACATTGTGAGCAATTCATCTGAGGTCGGGGCTTTGGTGAATAGATTTAATCTTTTGAGAAAGCAAATTGAAAAACAAAACCTTATTCTCACAGAACTTCTATCAATAAGGCAAGATACCGACATAGCACAACAAGCTATAAATTTACAAAAGGGTCAATTAATACTTGAATCAGCATATATGCTCGCTGGGAAAATAATTCAAAAGTCAATAATTGATTATCTGCGATGAAGAACAACTCTACATTTGAATTCGGAACGATTGCTGGTTTAATACTTGGGGTGTTGTCAATTTTCGGTTCGTTTCTTCTTGAAGGTGGAACGCTTGGGGCTCTGATTTTGATCCCTGCGATGTTGATCGTCTTTGGTGGGACAATCGCAACAGCTATGATCGGCTCACCTGCGAAGATATTTTTTAAGATACCCAGCTTTATAAAACTTGCGCTTATACCACCTAAATTCAATGTAGTTGAGACAATAGAGACGATAGTAAATTATGCAATCATAGCTAGGAAAGATGGGATACTTGCACTTGAAAAGGAAGTAAACAATGTGTCTCATCCTTTTTTAAAAAAGATGTTGCGACTTGCCATAGATGGAACTGACCCGGAGACAATCCGTGAAATAGCAGATGTTGAGATAAACTACATAACCGAGCGACACATGGCGAATGCAACTGTATTTCAAAAGATGGGTGGATACGCCCCAACAATGGGAATAATTGGAACTGTTATGGGATTAATTTCAACACTTGCGAATGCTGGAGGCGATCCAAATGAACTAATACGTCATATAGCGAGTGCTTTCATAGCGACGCTTTGGGGTGTCTTTAGTGCAAATATAATTTGGCTTCCGATAGCTGATAGATTAAAAGCGATTCACGCCGAAGAAAAAATCCTGTTAGAAATAATCGTTGAGGGTGTCTTAGCAATTCAAGCAGGTGAGGTCCCAACAATCATCAAGACGAAACTTTACTCAATGTTTCCGATAAGCGAGCAAAAAATAGAGGACTGAAAATGTCAAGGAAGAAGAAAGGACATCACGAGGAACATGAAAACCTTGAACGATGGCTCATAACTTATGCTGACTTGATCACGCTTTTGCTTGGTCTTTTCGTTGTGCTTTATTCAATGTCACAAATAGATCTGAACAAGTATCAGCAATGGATTTCCGCATTTAGCCAGTTGTTCGGTGGTGGCGGGGTTCTCTCCGGTGGTAAGGGTCTTCTCGTCACACCCGCTCCACAGCGGTCGGGCTCAGAGGCACAAGCAAGCACCTATCAAACAAGTTCAACCCAGCAAAAGCTTGAAGTTCAAATCAATGCAATTTTAAGCACAAACATTCAATCAAGGAAAATCATAGTTACAACATCCCCAGAGGGATTGACAATACATTTGCTTGAGCGATTGCTCTTTGAGTCAGGCAGTGCAGAACTCAAACCGGAGGCAAAGGCGGTCCTTGATACAATAGCTGAAATACTAAAACTTTTGCCAAATAAAATAAAAATTGAAGGGCACACGGACGATAGACCTATAAGAAGTGCAAGGTTTCCGTCAAACTGGCATCTTTCCGTAGCAAGAGCATTAAACACAGCATATTATCTTATGAGCAAAGGTGTAAACCCCGAGAAAATTTCAATCGCTGGATACTCAGAATATAGACCTATAGCTCCAAACAATTCGGAGGAAAACAGAGCAAAAAATAGAAGGGTTGACATCGTCATAGTTTCAACACAAAGTGGGATTTTAAGCAAAATCTCAAATTAAATCGTTCAAATTAAGATGAAGATAAAAAATTCACAGTTTGGTGAAATTGAATTTGACGATGAAATGATACTCTCATTCCCAAACGGGATTATTGGGTTTGAGGAGTTAAAAAAATTTATCATAGTTGAAGATGAAGAATGCAAACCATTCCGCTGGTTGTTCTCCATTGATGAGCCAGAAATCGGCTTTGCGGTACTTGAGCCAACGTTCGTGATTGAAAATTATTATCAAAGAATCGGATTTGATCCACAAATTTTTGCCCTCTTCACAATAGTGACACTGAACAGGGATATTTTAAAGATCAGTGTGAATTTGAAAGCTCCTATTGTGATTGACAAGTTAAAAAAACTTGGAAAACAGATAATACTTGATGACCCCGAACTTGAGGTAACGCACCAACTATTCACATAGAAAACTTAATGAGTTTTAAAATGCTTGTGCTTTCAAGGAAACCCGGAGAGTCAGTGATAATTCAAAACAACATAAAAATAACCGTGCTTGAAATCTCGGGCAATCAAATCAAACTTGGATTTGAAGCACCAGAGGATATCTTGATATATCGTCAGGAAGTTTATGAGCAAATAATTAGTGAAAACAAATCAGCGGTTAAAGTTGATCGCAACTTGCTGAAAAAATTTGCAATCGGATTCAAAAGATAAGGTCTTTTACTTTGAAGCGCAAAGATAAACTACCGGCTCATTCCCCTCAACCTTAGCCCAATGAACTGTTCCAGCTGGAAGATCAAGCCGATCGCCCGGACCGAGGACGAATTCCTCTTCACCAACGCCATATCTCATCCTGCCACTTACAACCCATCTGATTTCATTAAATGCGTGAGAGTGATTCCCGTAATAAGTCCCGGGTTCATCAATCCAGACAAATGGATATGTCCCCTCTTGATAGAGGATATTTTTGAGTTCTTCAATGTCGGGTTTATACGGTTTGTCCCAGCGTGTGATTTTCATTTTGACATTCAATTTTGGTTTAAAATTTTTTCATAAAACTGTTCATATTTCGGGACGATGAGGTTTTTGTCAAAGTATTTTTCGGCTCTTTCTCTTGCTTTTTCGGAAAATTCACGGTATCTGTTTCTATCTTCAAGGAGTTCAACAATATATGAAGCCATCCTATTGATGTTTCCTACCTCTGTGAGATAACCCGTCTCACCATGCAAGACAACCTCTGGCAAACCACCGACATTTGTAGCTACCACTGGCAGTCCACAGCTCATCGCTTCAAGCGCCGAAAGCCCAAAACTTTCCATCTGACTTGGGAGAATGAAAATATCAGCCGAGCACAAAATTTCATTCAATGCCTCTTGCTTCCCAAGGAAAATGACATCGTCACATAAATTTAGCGTTCGGCAAAGGTTCTCAACATCGCCTCTTTCTGGACCATCACCTACAAAGACAAGCTTACAAGGTAATTTAGTTCTTACAATTTCAAAAACTCTAACGACATCCTGAACCCTTTTAACCTTTCTAAAATTTGAGACATGTATTAAAACCTTTTCTCCATTTGGAGCTATTTTCTTTCGCAAGGGCGCATCTTTAATTGGCTTAAAAAGTTCAGTATCAACGAAGTTCGGTATGACCTCTATTTCGCGGGAGATGTTATAAGTTGAGATTGTCACCTCCCGAAGATACCTTGACACAGCTGTAACACCATCGCTTGATTCAATCCCAAATCTTACGACAGGTGTAAAACTCGGTTCAAGCCCCACAAGAGTGATGTCAGTCCCGTGAAGCGTAGTTATAACCTTGATCTTATCCCCAAGTATCATCTTTGCCAAGATAGCGCTTGTTGCGTGAGGGATAGCATAATGAACATGGATTATGTCTATTTTATTGAATCTCGCAACATCAATAATTCTGCTTGCGAGCGCATCGGTATAAATCGGAAATTCAAAAAGTGGATATTGATAAAGTTCAACCTCGTGAAAATAAATGTTGTCAAGGAATTTGTTAAGTTTTATCGGGACGGCATAACAAATGAAATGGATTTCGTGACCTCGTGCTGCAAGTGCCTTCCCAAGTTCAGTTGCTACGACACCGCTACCTCCATAAGTCGGATAACAAGTTATCCCGATTTTCATTTTGATCCTAAAATTCTCTTAAGTTCCCTTTCAAAAAGATAGGGGTCTTCATCAATAAAGTGTCTTGAAAACTGCCTTGACCTTTTTATCGTGTTATAGTCAATTTCGGCAAAGATCAAATCCTCGTCAAAAAGTTTTGCAACAGCGATGACTTCCCCGTCCGAGTTCACAACCTCCGATCCGCCCCAGAAATTGACCCCGTCTTCGTATCCAACGCGATTGCTGAAAAGAAGATAAACACTCAAAAGTCGTGCGTATGTTTTATGATGTTCGGAGTTTATCTTATAATTCGTCAGCTCCTCCGAGGCACCAGAAATTCTTGTTGGGCTTGCTGCAAGACCAGCTATCACCATCGCTCCGTCAACAGCAAGAATGTAAGGCAAGGAAATATGCCATAGATCCTCACAGATCAAAACACCAATACGCCCAATTTTCGTATCAAACGCTCTAACCCTATCTCCCCTTGAAAAATATCTCAACTCCTCAAACATCCCGTATGTCGGCGGATAAATCTTTCTATGAACATATTTTATCTGACCGTCCTCAAACACAAAAGCCGAATTATAAATCCCAAAACTTTCCCCCTCTTCAACCCCACCTGCAATTATAATTATCTCCCGGCTCAATTTTTTGAGATCATCAAAAACATTTGACTTGAAAGGATTTACAGCAATATCAATGTTTATGTCCCTGAGGGTATAGCCGGTTAAACTTAACTCAGGGAAAAGTATAAGCTTAGCACCCTCTTTAATAGCAAGTTCAATGTAATGGATATGTTTCTCAATGTTTCGCCTCAAATCCCCAAGGACACAATCAATTTGTGCAACTGCAACGAGATGTTTCATTGAATTTGATTTTTAATTTTCTAAACCGCTTTTATGACTCCATCGGAATAAATCGGCAAAACTGGGATTGAATCAACCTCTGCGCAAACCTTTAAATCATCTTCAAAACCAAGTTCTGTGAGAAATCTGCCATGCTCACTTTCTTGAAGCATCTTCAAAAGATTTCTACCATAGAACTTGTAAAGTTTAATAGCTGCTGTTACTGAATCACTTAATTTCAACTTTTTCTTCGGTTTTCCTTTCGTCAACATAAAAGCAATCATCCCAGCGCAAACAGCATCTTCAAGGCAGAAACGATTGAATTTTCCCGAACATAAGATCAAAATATCATCGCTATTTTCCTTGGCAAACTTCACTACCGTTGAAACATTCACAAAGCTCCCTATGATTGAATACCTCGCATACTTCGTCTTAGTTATAGCCACGGAACCGTTCGTGCTTGCATAGATCAATGTTTTTCCCTTAACTTTCTCCTCGGTATATTCAAGTGGAGAATTACCGAGATCAAATCCATCAATTATCTTTCCACCTCTTTCACCACACAGAAGGAAAGACCCAGGTTCAAGCGTTGACGCATACTTAACTGCGTTTTCAACAGATGCAGTTGGAATTATAACCCTCGCACCATTTTTAAGAGCGGTTGATATGGTTGTTGACGCTCTCAAAACATCAACAACAATGACAGTTTTATCTTTCAAGCTTAATTCATCCTGAATTTGCAAAGGCGTGAAATATAAATCTAACTCCATTTCCCCCGCTATATTTTGTTTTACCTTGCTCTGTTTGGAACAAAGGGGAGGGAAACAACCTTTGCCGGAAGTTCTCTGCCTCTTGCGTTTATCGTTATTTCCTCGCCCAGATTTGAAAACTTCACATCAACATAACCAAGCCCAATCCCCTTTTCAAGTATAGGTGAAAATGTCCCACTGGTCACATAACCAATCTTATTCCCTCCCTTCAAAATTTCATATCCATGCCTTGGTGGTACTTTATCCTCAAGGACAAACCCAACAAGTTTTCTTTTCAGCCCTTCACTTTTCACCTTAAGCAAACTTTCCTTCCCGATGAAATCACCTTTATCAAACTTGACGATCCAATCAAGCCCTGCTTCAAGTGGATTTGTCGTTTGATCAATGTCATTTCCATAGAGCATATATCCCATTTCAGTTCTCAATGTATCCCTTGCTCCAAGACCAACCGGACCAATGTTAAATTCTCTGCCTGCTTCCATAACAGCATTCCAAACCTTTCTACAAAGATCAGGCTTGGCATCAAAATAAAGTTCAAAACCAAGCTCGCCCGTGTAACCTGTGCGCGAAATAATCATATCAACCCAGCGAGCTTCCCCCTGACGAAACTATAATACCTTATCTGGGTCAAATCAACATCTGTAAGCTTCTGCAAAGTCGCCAAAGAATTCGGTCCTTGAACGGCAAGAAGAGCGACATCATCACTTATGTTTTCAAGATTAACATCACCTTCAAGATGCTTTTTCATCCACTCAAAATCCTTTTCAATGTTAGCTGCATTCACAACAACCATGTAATAATCACCAAGGTTATAAATCAAAAGGTCATCAACTATTCCCCCATTTTCATAACACATCGCTGAATATTGAGCTCTTCCAGGTGAAATTTTTGAGACATCATTGACGGTGAGCTTTTGAAGAAACCTCATTGCATCCTTACCACTAACTTTAAACTCACCCATATGCGAGACATCAAAAACGCCAACGGACTCACGAACACGCTTGTGCTCTGAGATTATCCCCTCGTATTGAATCGGCATTTCATAACCGGCAAAAGGTGCTATTTTAGCTCCAAGTTCAAGATGAATCTCGTAAAAAGGTGTTCTTTTCATAAAGGATTCTTCTTATTAATTTTTAAGGAAGTGTTCAACTTACTTTTTCAAGTTTGAGTTCCGCTTGGGCTTTTTTCCAATCCTGTAAAAATCTCTCAAGTCCTATATCCGTCAATGGATGCTTTATCAATTGCTCAAGGACCTTAAAAGGCATAGTTACAACATCAGCTCCTATTAACCCGGCTTCAACAACATGCATTGGATGCCTTACGCTTGCCACAAGTACTTTGGTCTCAAAGTTATAATTTTTGTAAATCTGAACGATTTGCCTTATCAAACTCATCCCATCACTTGATATATCATCAAGCCGTCCAACAAACGGACTTATATAGTAAGCACCAGCCTTAGCTGCAAGGATTGCTTGTGTGGGCGAAAAACAAAGTGTGACATTAGCCCTTATCCCTTCGGACTTGAGAAACTTCACCGCTTTTAAACCATCTTTAATTAGCGGTATCTTAACGATGATGTTATCCGAAATTTTAACAAGTTCCCTAGCTTCTTTAACCATTCCTTCAAAATCCGTTGAAATCACCTCCGCACTTACATCACCATCAACAATTGAACATATTTCCTGGAGCAGTTCTTTAAAATCCCTTTTCTCTTTGGCAACCAAACTTGGATTTGTCGTAACCCCATCAAGTATGCCCCAGCTTACAGCCTCCTTTATCTCGTCAATGTTTGCTGTGTCAAGAAAAATTTTCATTTTTTTGCTCCTGTTTGTTTGGATTAAATTGAAACGGTTGAACTTGTGAAGTTTCAGTTAATTCTTTCCCAGTTTTAGCTGAAACGACCCTGAACTCCTCAACTGAAAGGGTTGGGTCTGGTTCAACCTTAAGCTTGATGAAGTATCTCAACATAAGTTTTATAGTTTTAATCCTTCCTGCTAAACTCGTTTTCATAAATTTGGCAAGCGTTGGGTGAAGTTTAAAAATCAAATTTCTCTCTGAAGATATCGCTTTGAACTTTGTCAGCCATCTTTCAATTTTCCTAAAAATTAAATCCCTCAAGAAGATAACACCTGTTCCAGCGCAAGTTGGGCACGGTTCGCTAAATTTTTCAAAAACGCTCGGCCTGACCCTCTGCCTTGTAATCTGAACGAGACCAAATTCAGACATCGGCAAAACGGTAACCTTAGCTCTATCCTTCTTGAACTCCTTTAAAAGCTCATCCAAAAGGCGCTTTTTACTTTTCTCATCTTCAAGGTCAATGAAGTCAACAACTATCAAACCGCCAATATCCCTTAACCTAAGTTGTCTAACTATTTCCCTTGCAGCGTCAAGATTTATCCTAAGTGAGACCTGTTCCTGGTCCTTCCGAGGGGCGTATTTCCCAGTGTTAACATCTATCACCGTCATCGTTTCCGTTTGCTCTATCAATATATATGAGCCACCGCGCAAATAAACTTTCCTTCCAAGCGAATTTTCAATCTCCCTGTTTATACCATACTTTTCAAAAATATCCTCCGTTTCATCAAGCTCAATCTTATCAACTATGTCTGGAGCAGCCCATCTTGCATAAGCAACGATCTCACGATAGAGCGACTTTGAATCAACGACAACCCTTTCAACATCTTTCGTCAAAAGGTCTCGCATAACACTTGAAGTCACGCCAAGGTCTTTATAAAGTAAAGCTGGGGGCTTTTCAACGGCAAGCATCTTTTCTATTTTCTCCCAAGTCGTTATAAGTTGCTCAAGTTCCCCACGGATTGTCTTTGTATCCTTCCCTTCAGCAGCAGTTCTAACTATAACACCGTATCCATCCGGAAGCAAAGCCCTTATGATATTCCTCAATCGCCTTCTTTCCTTTTGGTTTGATATTTTACGCGATATTCCGATTTTATTCTCCATAAATGGCATCAAAACAAGAAATCTCCCAGGCAAAGTTATCCTTGTCGTAACGCGAGCGCCCTTTCTACCAAGCGGTTCTTTTATGACTTGAACGAGGATTGGTTGTCCCTTCTTTAAAAGATGCGATTTCCTGGGTGTGTAAGCTTCGGTTACCCCCTGACCAGTCGCGGATGTCTCTATCGGTTGTAATCTGGCTTCAACAGGCTCGCTCTTCGCTTCAACCTCTGACATCTCATCTATACTCGTATCGTCCCCAAGCAAATCCGAAAACTCATCAATTGATGCCTTATCAATATCGGCGAAATGCAAAAAAGCATCCTGCTTATGCCCAATGTTAATAAAAGCAGCCTTTATCCCGGGCAAAACCCTTGCAACTTTACCAAGGTAAATATCCCCAACCATCCTCTCTTGTTCCGGGTTCTCAAAGAACAACTCAACAAGTTGCCCATCTTCAAGTACTGCTATACGTGTTTCCTTCTTCTTGGTGCTGATGTAAATCTCCTTCCTCATAAGAAACCCTTGATTTGTTTATCACATTATATTCAATTGGATCAATTAAGAAACCATCAACCAAAATAAATTGACCAGTTCTTACAACTTTAATTTTCTTAACTTGAATTTCATCTAAACCCAAAATCTTACCAATCACTAAATCAACTTTCGGAACTTCCCCCATACTACCACGCTCCAACCTGACGACAAAACCATCATCCTCAATGAAAATATCCCGAACGAACTCGCGAATGTTTATCAATTTGACATCGCCATTTTTAGAACGCTCAACGAGAATTTCCCGCTTTGAAAGAAACTTAGAAATCAAATCAGAAAGATTTCCCCCATTGAAATAAACCTTATATTCAAAGACATTTATCTGGCTGTCAAGCGATTTCTTGCTTTTTTCAATCCTTCGCACATCAAGTATGCTCATACCATCTGGTAGATTTTGAATCAGGCGCATTTTGATTTCAAGTGGTTCAATCTCCTCCTCAAGTTCAAAATCAAGGTATTCACACTTGCTCTCATATCCAAGCGGAAGAGGAGGCGAAAAAGAAAACTTAGGATGCGGATGAAACCCTTTTGTATAAGCAACCTTTATCCCTGACTTTCTGAAAATGCGATTGAAAAGCCGAATCAAATCAAGATGTGAAATGTATCTTAAATAACCCTCTTTCGCATATTTCATCCTGTATGAAAAAGTCGTTGATGGATTCGCTGTATTAATCTCTGTTTTGTCAATCCAAATCACATCCTCACCGAGCGCGATGGATTCGCCTTTCAAATCTGAGCTTGAATTTTTATCAACTTGACTTCTTATCAACATTTTTATGGTTTTGAAATCACAGGCTCCGCAAGCGTGGCATATGTCCTCGGGTCTACAGTCAGGTATCATTGCTTCTTGATACGCCTTTTGTCTATCGCGCCAGAGAAATTTCTTCAAAACTCCCATAAATATGTGATCCCACGGGAAGACCTCATCCTTTTCAAACTCACGGGTGTAATCTTCAATTTTTAACCCATTTTCTTCCATTGCTTTCACCCAAATATCAAAATTCATCTTATCAGTCCAAGCGTCAAACTTCGCCCCATTTTTCCAAGCCGAGTATATCACCCTTGAAATTCTTCTATCGCCACGCCCAAGGATTGTCTCAAGCGTCGTAACCCTGGGGTCCCGGATATCAAGTTTTATGTTCCTGCATCTATTCTTTGATTTGAGATAGCGCGTTTTATCAATGAGCTCTTCAATTGAATTCTGCCTCTCCCATTGAAATGGTGTGTGCGCCTTCGGAGAAAATGGTGAAACAGAAACATGAACTTCCATATTATAAACCTTTTTCCTGCGTGCGATTTCAATAACATTGTTCGCTATACGCAAAATCCCATCAAGGTCTTCATATGTCTCAGTTGGTAAACCCATCATAAAATAAAGTTTAACAAGTCGCCATCCATAATCAATGGCTATTTCAACAGCACGATAAAAATCATCTTCAGAGCTTTGTTTATTTATCACCCTGCGCAATCTCTCAGTTCCAGCCTCGGGTGCGAAAGTTAAACCGCTTGCTCCACCCTCTCGTGTAAACTTCGCAATTCCAACGGTATATGTCTGTGGTCTAAGCGAAGGGAAACTCGGTGAAACTTTTTTCTCCTTAACAATTTCATAATTCCTGCCCATAAGCTCGGGGAGAAGAGAATAATCCGAAGTGGAAAGCGAAACAAACGACATCTCCTCGTAACCGGTATTTTCAATAACCCGTCTCGTCTCATTTATCAAATCATCAACCGCTCTCTCACGAACAGGTCTATAAATCATCCCGGCGTTACAAAATCTACAGCCCTGGGTGCATCCGCGCATGATCTCAAGTTGAAATCTATCGTGTACAACTTCAATTAACGGGACAATGGGTCTGTCGGGATAATGCTCGGGCTTTAACTCAGGTATGACATTTCTCTTCACAGGCAACGGAAGCTCATCAAATAACTTCCTAATCCCTTTATATTTCCCTTCTTCATAAATTGGCTCGTAAAATTTCGGGACATATACACCTTGCAATTTCTTCCCCGCTGTCAGTAGAATCTCATCTCTGCTCGCTCCATTTTTCCTCATCTCACGGTAAAGTTCAAGAAACTGGGGTAACAAATTCTCCCCGTCCCCAAGAAGGAAAGCATCTATAAAAGCCGACATCGGCTCTGGATTACAAGCAACAGGACCACCAGCTATAACGATCGGATCACTTTCACCCCTATCGCTTGAAAAAATAGGTATCTGACCAAGTTCAAGCATATTTAAAATGTTGCTATAGTGAAGCTCATACTGCAATGTAAAGCCAACGATATCAAAATCCCTTAATGGTCTTTTCGTCTCAAGTGAAAAAAGAGGTATCCCCTCTCTTCTCATAAGTTCCTCAGCATCGGTCCAAGGAGCATAAACCCTTTCAGCACATGCCCATTCAATTTTATTGACGATGTTATAAAGAATTTTAAAACCAATGTAAGACATCCCTATCTCATAAACATCCGGAAAACAAAGAGCAATCTTAACTTCAGCGTCTTCCTTAACGAGGATATTGAACTCATTACCGATATATCTACCTGGTTTACTAACAAATGGCAAAACTTTTTCCTCAAACTCCTTCCACATATTAGCAAATCTATCCTCAAGGGGCATTTTTGACAACACTTATTTTATTATTGAAAAAACCGAAACAGGCGACCAAACTTTAAAAATCTTCAAATCTTACCCTCCGACCTGTTCCGGTTTCGGTTTCAAAATTACGAAAAAAAAGCAAGTATTCCAAAGTTTTAATCAAATTTGAAAATCTCCTCAAGCCCACTTTTTTTCAATTTGCCAATCGCTTCATAATCAGTAAGGTCAAAGTGAATCGGTGTGATTGAAATATAATTGTTTTGAACTGCCGTGTGATCAGAATTTATATCTTCATGCTCATAATTCACAAATTTTCCAGTCAACCAATAATATTCCCTGCCGTTGGGGTCTTTACGCAGGTCAAACCAATCATCCCAAAACGCCTTGCCCTGCCTTGTAATCAAAACCCCCTTTATTTCACTCTCTGGAACCGGGGGAACATTGACATTTAAAAGCGTCCCACTTGGAATTCCATTTCTAAATATAAACTGCGCCAACTTAGCTGCAAACTTTGCCGCAAATGAGAAATCGGGATTCGGTTCATAAGTTGCAAGCGAGATTGCAAACGATGGTATTCCTAAAATAGTCCCCTCCGTTGCAGCAGAGACAGTGCCAGAGTAAATTATATTAATTGAAGTGTTCATCCCGTGATTTATTCCCGAAATTAAGAGGTCAATTTTTTTATCCCTCAGAAGTGCCTTTACAGCAAGTTTGACAGCATCAGCTGGAGTTCCATCAACGGCATAACCGAAAAATTCACCGTTTTTATAAAACGGATTCACACGCAAAGGATACTGAACTGTTATAGCATGACCAACAGCACTCATCTGCTTTTCAGGTGCAACAACGGTCACATCAGCTATTTTTTTCAATTCCACCACAAGCGCATAAATCCCCTCGGCATTTATGCCATCATCATTTGAAACAAGAATATGCTTTCTCATCTCTTCGGTTTTACCTCTTCTCTTTTTCCATTCTTAAGTTCTTTTAACTCTTGAATTCTCTTTAATTCTTCATACGCCTCCTTTCTATCCGGATTTATCTCGGCTGCTTTTTTCAATACACTTTCAGCTTCAGAAATTTTCCCAGCATTTGCATACACAATCCCAAGATAAACATATTGCTCATAATTGAAGGGGTTATAGCTTATCGCCCTGTTGAGCGACTCTATCGCTTTATCGTAAAGTTTAAGCTCGTTATAAACATAACCGAGAAGCGTTCTTATTATCCAGAAGTCATTTCCGCTTGAGAGCGCCGACTCAAGTACAGTCCTTGAATCCGCCCAATTGCCCTGCGCCTTGTAAACATCAAATAAACGCTCATAAGCAAGGACAAAATTTGAATCAAGCGAAATCGCCTTTGTCAAATAAATTATAGCAGGATAAAAATCGTTATCGCTCAAATATATTTCCGCTATCGTATAATTCGCCAATGGAAATCTCGGTTCAAGAAGAATCGCTCTCCTTATCGCATCAAGCCCACCGGTCTTGTCTCCCTTTGAAAATTTATCCAAACCATCGCGATAAAAAGCAATCGCCTCGGATTCCAAATTTTTCTCCTTGACAAAAATCATGCTTCGCAAAATCTCAAGTCGTCTTATAAGCTCCCTATCAGTTAATGACTTCAAAGCCTTGAAAATATAATTTTTGCTTTCAGTGTAGTTCCCTCGCACATAATTATCAACAGCTAGGAAAATTTCATAGTATGGCTCTGGAAGTTGCTTTGAATTATTTAAAAGATTTACGAGAAACTTCTCGTCAAAAAGCGTTCCCTTTGTCTTTAAATTTGAGATGCAAACCCTTTGGAATATCTCATAATCTTTCTCAACTCCAAAGACCTTTAAATTTGCAAGAACCGTGTCGGGCAAAACGAACTCAAATTTCGTCGTATCTGGGTTATTCCAAAATGATTCAGATGTGAAAGCATATGCAAGCGCCGAAATCACAAGGCGATACCTGAAATTTTCACCCCCTTCCGTGTTGAGCCAGCCGATACTTTTTACATCAAGGCGATATTTCTCTGCTTTGATCTCATTTTCAATCTTTTCAAAATAACTATTCGCTCGCGAAAGCATAGCAAATACAGCTGTATCAGCAAGGACATTTACTTTCGGCGTCAAAACATTATTAACATAATTTTGAAACTTAACTTTCAAACTGTCATATTCCTTAAGTTTATCCTCCGGCTCCATTGACGCTGAAACAACCAAATTAAACTTATCAACAAGGTCAATAAGGATGTTATCAAGCGATTTTATACACTTTTCACGAGCATCTTTGTAAAAAGAAAATTTTTTCGCCATCTCGTCAGTGACAAGCTCAAACAAAACATTTGCTGAAGCGCTGTAATCGCCACCACTGTAAAGTTTAACCCCCTCTTGATATTTCGCTATCGCCTTTGAATAACCTTCCCATAAATTTTCCGGAACGCTCATATCACCCCTGCTGACAACCTTCTCAGAAATCGGATAAACTATCGTAAACGGTTTCTCAAGCTTAAATTTTTTCTCAAAACCAATCACAATCCCCATTTTACCATCAGATGTAACAAAATCATAAATTTCGGGATAAAAAACATTCCCACCCTGCTGTATCAAAATCTTCCCCGTGAGCTCTTTCGCAAATTCCTCATCAATCTTCCAATCCCCCTCAGGAGTGCAGAAAAAATAATAATATGCTCCTTTTGACACATCAACATCCGTGAAATCTTTCTTCACATTTTCAACCGTAAAACTAATAGTTACATATCTCTCCCCCCTGAGCAATGTTTTCTCCCTTACTTTCAATGTCAAACTTTGCGAAAAAACCCATGTGGTAGATAAAATGAGAAACAACGCTACAATGGTTGACTTTCTCATCTTTGTTTCGCCTTTTAGTTTACTTTTTGATAAGTTACCAAAATATTGCATTAAAATCAATCAGCGATTTGCAATTTAATTCGGCAAAGTTTAAATTTTTTCAAAAAAGGGTAAAGAAATGGTTGAACAAACGATCAAAGCCAGAAGGATTCCCGATTATCTTTATCCAAGAAGGGGCTCCGCCGTGATGTTTAAAAATAGATTTCTTGAATCATTGACCAAAACACATCCATTGACCCCGCTTATAGTTTATCTTCCCGTTGTCATTTACTTTATCGCTTACTCATCCTACAAGTTAAACTTCAAGACATTGGCGATATTCGTTTTGTTTCTCACGGGCGCTTTTTCATGGACGCTTGCAGAGTATCTTTTACACAGGTTTGTATTTCACTTTGAACCGAAGACACCTATTGGTTTAAAAATACAGTTTATGATACACGGTGTCCATCATCAATATCCTCGCGACCCCAAACGTCTCGTAATGCCCCCGGTGGTTAGCTTAACGCTTGCGGTTTTATTTTGGTATTTGTTTAGATATTCGCTCGGCATTTATGCCTTTGCATTTTTCCCGGGATTTGTCGCTGGTTACATCGCCTATGATATGACTCATTACGCAATTCATCATTTTAAACCGCCAAAGAATAAACTACGCACACTCTGGAAACATCATCTTAAACATCATTACCAAGCACCTGATAGATCTTTTGGCGTTTCAACCCCACTATGGGACTATATTTTTAGGACGATATAGAGCTAAACAAGCTTGGTCAAAAAATTAAGAAAGTTTCAAAATGAACTTGAAAATTGACCCCGGGATTAAGGAAACTTCAAATGTTCAATCATTCTCACTGAAAACAGCCTTACTCTATTCTATACTTACCGCCTTAATTATAAATTTTGCGGTATTTCTGAATCAATGGTTTTACGGTGGAGAAATTGAACTTGACCTTTTCATCATACCTTCAGCAGTTGGAGCAATTTTTGGGATTATATTTTCAATGTTGAGATTGGCTGTTGAAAGAAAAATAGCAGAGGCGAAGAGATTCTGGGAAGGTGTGTTTCAGTCCGCGATAAATGGAATAATTTTAACCGATTTGACCGGAAAGATAAAATATGCAAACGATTACGCCATCAATTATCACGAGTATACGCTTGAGGAGTTAAAGGAATTTTACATATTTGACCTTGTCACGCCTGAATTTATTGAAATAGTCCGCGAGTATATAAAGGACTTAATTGAGCGAAATGAAACGGAAGCGCTTGAGATTGGGTTTTTAACAAAGAGTGGCAAAGTAAAATATGCTGAATTAAGCGGGAGGTTGGTAAAGCACGGTTCAAGTGAATTGATTCAATTTGTTGAGATTGACACAACTGAGAAAAGAAGATTTGAAAATGAACTGATTGAAGCAGAGAAAAAATACAGGGAACTTTTTGAAAACGCGGTCATCGGCGTATACAGGACAACACCAGACGGCAAGATAATTGATGTCAATCCTGCCTTTGTGAAAATGTTTGGTGCGAAGGACAAGTTTGAGATATTGCGAATGAAGGCATCCGATCTTTACGCTGACCCAAGGGACAGAGAAATTTTCATCCGCGCACTTGAAATTTCCGACTCAATATCAAACTTTGAGAACAGATTAAAACGACTTGACGGGAAGGAAATAATAGTGCGTGAGCATGTAAGGGCTGTAAAGGACTCACTTGGAAATGTCATCTTTTACGATGGAATGATTGAGGATATAACAGAGCAGAGAAAAGCAGAGGAGAAGCTAAAGGAGTCGGAAGAAAAATATAGAACGCTTGTTGAGGGTTCACTTGCTGGGACATATATCTTTCAGGATGGCAAATTCAAATTCGTCAGCGGTCAAATTCTTTCAATCTTCGGATTTACACCACAAGAAGTGCTTAACACAAGGAGAATTTTAGAAATTGTTCATCCCGAAGACAGGAAAAAAGTGATTAAATTGTTCACTTCAAACTTGAAAGGTGATATTTCAAAGTCGGGCTCTCAATTCAGGATTATTAAGAAGAACGGAGAAATAGCTTGGGTTGAGGTTCTTAATAATTTGATCAATTACGAGGGCAAGCCGGCGCTTTTAGGCACCATGCTTGATATAACCGATAGAATAAAGGCAGAGCAAAGAAACAGGATAATGTCCCAGCTTTTACTTTCGCTTAACGATGCGGTTGTATTAACTGATGAAAATGGGAACATACTTGAAGTCAACGATGCCTTCTGCAGGGTAACCGGTTATTCAAAAGATGAAGTGATAGGCAAAAACCCAAGAATTTTAAAATCCGGGCTTCACGATGCGAATTTTTATAAAGAAATGTGGGAGTCAATTTTAACGAAGGGATATTGGAGAGGCGAGATAATAAACAAAAAGAAAAACGGGGAATTTTACTTCGCTTTACTTTCAATATCTTCAATTAAAGACGAGATTCACGGTTTGACTTATTATCTCGGGATTCAGTCCGATATAACCGAGCGAAAGAAAGCAGAGGAACAAATAAGATACCAGGCGAATCTTCTTGAAAATGTCAACGACGCAATAATCGCAGCTGATTTGAATTATAGAATCACATCCTGGAACAAAGCAGCTGAGAAAATGTATGGATATAAAGCTGAGGAGGTCATTGGAAAAGAGATAAGCGAAGTTGTTAAAGTTGAATTCCCTGACTTGACGCGTGAGCAGGTAAGGCAAATACTTCAAGAAAAGGGATTTTGGAAAGGTGAAGCGATTCATTACAATAGATTTGGCGAAAAAATCTATGTCAGTTCTTCTCTTTCAATTATAAGAGACATCAACGGAAACCCGATCGGAACGGTTGGGATAAACCGCGACATAACCGAGCAAAAGAAGGCGGAAGAGAAATTAAAACTTTACGCTGAACAGCTTGAACTAGCTAACGCACAACTTCAGGAGCTGAACAAACTTAAAAGTGAATTTCTCGCTAATACCTCGCATGAACTTAGAACCCCATTGAATTCAATAATTGGATTTCTAAATCTCATCAAAGAAGGTCTTTACGAAAGTAAAGAAGAGATGATGCAATTTGTTGACAACGCTTTGATGAGTGCGAGGCATCTTTTGAACATAATAAATGACATACTTGACATAGCCAAAATTGAAGCTGGAAAACTTGAATTGACAATTGAAGATGTTGAGGTATCTGAACTTCTTCAAGAGGTTTGGACCCTGTCACATGTTCAGGCGGAGCAGAAAAAGCTTGAATATAGGGTGATATATCCCGAGAAGCCGATTTTCATAAGAGGGGACAGAAACCGTTTGAAACAAATTTTATTGAATTTGATCGGGAACGCAATAAAATTCACACATAAGGGTGGCATAACTGTAAAAGCGGAGGTTTTTGAGGAAAAAGGTCATTGCCAATTTTCTGTAATTGACACAGGAATTGGGATATCAAAAGAGAAGCAAGCGAAACTCTTCCAAAAGTTTGTTCAAGCTGATGGAACAACCACAAGAAAATACGGCGGAACAGGACTTGGCTTAGCCATAACGAAAAGCTTGGTTGAGATAATGGGCGGTGTAATTGAACTTTTCAGCGAAGGTGAAGGCAAAGGAACAACAGTAACTTTTACGATACCACTGTCAACGAAATCGTTTGATAAAGAAATCACGATAAAACAAGGTGAAATCTACGGCGATTCAGGCCTTCTGATACTTGCAGTTGATGACGACCCTGGATTTGCTGAATTTTTGAAGACATTTCTTGTGAAAAACTCATTTAGGTTTTTATGGGTTGATAACGCAGATGACGGTTGGGATTACATATTGAAATTTAAGCCAGATGTTTTGATACTTGACTATGCAATCCCGCATAAATCTTCAGCAAAATTGAAAAACGGTTTTGATATAGTTTTGAGAATTTACGACACGCCCGAACTCAAAGACATGCCTATAATCATCGTCACAGGTCATCTGCAAAAGGTAAATGAACTCCTGAAACTTTCATTTATAAATTTTAAGCCCAGCGTCGTTGAAAAACCAATTGAACCTGAACATTTGCTCAAGATTTTGAAACAATTTGTAAAAGAAAAAAACGAAATTGACATATTGCTTGCTGATGATGACCCGAACATTGAAATTTTCCTTAGAAAAATTTTGCCACATAAATTTAAAATTGACTACGCAAAAAACGGAAAAGAAGCGATTGAAAAGATTAAATCCAAAAATTACGATATACTCCTGCTTGATTTGATGATGCCTGAGCTAAATGGCTACGATGTCATCAGAGAACTCAGGATAAAAAAACTTGCCCCAGAACTCCCAATTCTTGTTATAACAAATTACCCAGAACCAACTACACAAGAAGAGAAAGAACTTCTCTCAAAGAGCATGGGGATAATCGTCGTTGATAAAAGCGAGCTTAACAGTCAGCCAGAAAAACTCATATCATTGATAAACAAAAGCATTAAAACAAATCAAAGGATTGTTTGATGCCTCATATACTTGTCGTTGAGGATGACAAATTAACTGCGCAACTTTTTGAAATAATTTTGAAAAGGAGAGGGAAATTTGATGTGACCGTTACAGATGACGGGGATAAGATCATGGAAATTTTAAACTCGGGAAATGTTGACCTGATAATCATGGATGTTTCGCTTTCGGGAACTATCGTTAACGGTTCCCAAGTTGACGGAATAAAACTTTCCAAGATGATAAAGGAGAATGAAAGGACTGCAAAAATTCCAATAATACTTGCAACTGCACATGCCATGAGAGGCGATGCTGAAAGATTCCTTGAAGAAAGCAAAGCGGATGATTACATTTCAAAACCGATAACTGATCATAACTTCTTGATTGAAAAAATTAAAAGGTTTCTAAAGTGAGCGATGAAATAAAGGGTAAAGTTTTAATCGTTGAAGACGATAAAAATTACGCTGAGATTTTGAAAAGGGTGATAATGAAAAACGAATATGAAATCAATTTAGCATACGATGGCAAGGAAGGTCTTGAACTTTCAACTAAATGGAAACCGGATGTGATAATTGTTGATTGGATGATGCCTGGGATGTCGGGGATTGAGTTGATCTCAAAGTTGAGGGAACATCCCGAATTGAGATTTTCATATATCATTATGCTAACAGCGAGAGTTGAAACCGAGGATAAAATAACCGGGCTTGAAGCTGGAGCCGACGATTTCATAACAAAGCCGGTTGATTTCGGTGAGCTCATCGCAAGGATAAGAGTCGGGTTTAGGATAAAAAAACTTCAAAGTGAAATAGCGGAGCTTCAACACGAATCCGCACTTCTTGAAATGGCAAGGACCCTTGGTCACGAGATAAACAACCCACTCAACATAATTTACCTTGCGCTTGAACTTATAAATCGTGCCTTCAAAGAGGACAACCCCGACAAGGAAAAAATAATAGAAAATCTAAACCGTATCCATCAAGCTTCAGAAAGGATAAAAGAAATCGTCAACAAACTCATATCCTTGCGAAAACCCGCCTTTAAAGAATATGTAAACGGCAAAAGAATGCTTGACCTGGGTTAAAAAGCATATAAAAATTACCCACCGTTTTTGTAATTTTTACAAAGTCAATCGTTTAACCCCACTTTAAACTCCAATTTTTCAATTCTTTTCAAAACCTTCTACTTTGGCACAATAGTTGAGATTTTACTTTGTTAGAAGCGAACAAATTTGGTTTTAGAGATGTCACTCGTTTGTAAAATTGTGGTTTATACCTCGGACGAAAATTTCGCCAAGAGAGTTAAAGAAAATCTCGGTGAGGAAAAGTTCATCATAAAAGTTTTTGACCTTTTCTCCGATGTCGTTAAATCGCTTCAGGAAGAACTTCACGATATTCTAATTGTTGAGACGAACTTTCCGAACGAAGTTGAAGGTCTTTTGAAGGTTGCAGATAATATATTGTATGGGATTCCGATAATCGTTGCCTGTGACGACAAAACTTTCAAAGTTGAGGAAGGAAATAATTCAAGGTTTTACTTCATAAATAAATTTTCAAACGCAGAGGAATGGTTGTCGCTTCTCAAACTTGTGATAAGTGAAAACTATCTTATAACACTATAACGCTATGACATCAATTGTGATTCAAAATATCATATTCATCGTTCTCGTCATTGGTTTCAGCTTTGTAGCAAAAAGATACGGGAGGAAAATTAAAAGTTCATTTAAAATTTTGGCTGGAATTATAATTCTGTGGTTTGCTTCACTTCTTAGTTTTTTTGATCAATTCTGGCTTCAAATTTTTCTGTTAACTGCAGGTGTGTTTATCAGCGTAGCAGGCATGGTTTCATTTACAAGGGAATTAAAGAGGACGGATTTCAACATTGACTCGGTTGAGAAAGCTGTTGATTCAATTTTAATGGGTGTTGGAGGTAAGACAGCTTTAATTTACTTGATCAATGGGGGAAAAACCATCCGAAGTTTAAATTCACTCAAAGATGCAAGTTTCGCCTTATCAATCCCGATTTATAAAAATGCCGATATGATTGGTTATCTTGTTTTGTTTGGAGAACGACCCTTCAGCAAATTTAACGAGGAAAAATTTAAGACCGAGCTCGCGTTCCTTAAACTCTACCTTGAAAACCTATCCTTGAAAGAGAAGGAAGCGAAAAACATGAGCTCACAGTATTTGTCAATTCTTGTGCATGATTTGAAAAAACCGCTGACGGCTATTTTGGGATTTTCCGAAATTTTAAAAGAGGAGATAAAAAATCTTTCTGAGGAAGAAGCGCTTGATTTAATCACCAACATAAACAAGGCAGGATTGGAGATGTTAGCGAACTTAAACCGATTAAACGAGTTATATGAAATTGAAGCCGGGCGATATAAGTTAAAATTTGAGAGGTTAAACTTGTTGGACGAGATAAGAAATTCTCTTGCTTCCTTTTCAGACGAGATTGAAAAGAAGAAGATCAATATAATCATTGACTCCGAACATGGATTTGAAATTTCAGCTGACAGGGAGAAAATAAGGGTTATGCTTTGTTATCTGTTTTCAAATGTCCTAAAATCGCTTGGTGAAAATTCAACTTTGAGGATAAACATTCAGGAATTTGAAGAAAAAATTGAAATTTCAATTAAAGGGTTTACCCTTGGTTCGGGTCTTGATAGTGTTTTAATAAAAAGCATCGCTGAACTTCACGGTGGCTGGATAAGTTTAAGCAACGGGCATTTAAAACTTTACCTTCCGAAATTTAAAATTGAGGAAGGCGAAGAAAACTTCGCTTTAAATTAAGCTTCTCCTCATGGCGTCCTCCACATAAATAGCACGGGTTATCCCTATCCCGTGCTTTTTTTATTTAATTTCGCCGTCAACTATCTTCTTTATTACAAGGATATGTTCTGGTCCTGTCCCACAACAACCACCGATGATGTTCACGCCGAGTTCAATCATCTTTTTAACAGCTGGTATGATTTTATCTGGGGTTTCCGGATAAACTAATTCATCGCCGACTTTCCTCGGTGTCCCAGCGCTTGGTTGGATCAAAAGGAAAAATTCCCGCGTAATGGACCTGAACCCCTTAACTATCTCAACCATCTCACCAAAACCGTTTCCACAATTTGCCCCGATGATTTCCGCCCCAAGTTTCAGCATCTCCCTCACAGCAACTTTAAAATCAACCCCTTGATAAGTTTTTATCCCTTCTTTTGTGACTTTAAAACTCATTGTTACAGCAATAGGTAATTTCGTCTCGCCTCGCGCAACTTCAAAGGCAATTTTCATTTCCTCAACATTTGTCATCGTCTCAATTAAAATCACATCCACACCACCATCTCTCAAACCTGATATTTGCTCCGAGAAGTAATCATACATCTTTTTAAAATCACCGATATTTTTCAAACCGATCGGGCCAACGCTACCAAATAAAATTTTCCCCTTTGATTTTACGAACTTAGCTATCTGAGCCGATTTTTTGTTAAGTTCATAAATGTTGACCCCAAATTCGGCAAAGCGCGGTGAATTTGCACCAAAAGAATTTGTGGTTATTATATCAGCACCAGCATCAATATATCTACCATGTAACTGAGAGACGACCTCAGGTTCGGTTAAATTCGCTAACTCAGGATATTCAACTTTTGCTCTTTTTAAAATCTCTGTCCCAACAGCTCCATCGCAGACGAGGATTTTATCCCTCAAAATTTCAAACATAAACCTTCAATCAAATTGGCGATTTGAACAGCAGTGTTGAACAAAATTTTATCTGCGTTTTTCATAGCGAAATTTTCGGTCATTGATAAATTCGTCATACTGAATATACTTACAAGTCCAATGGACCTTGAAAGTTGCAACATATCACCTTCAATTTTTCCGGTGATCGCAACAACAGGGACATTCCATCGCTTGGCTTTTTCAACAATCCCAGTTAACACTTTCCCATATTTAACTTGTGAATCAATTTTTCCCTCGCCTGTTATGATAAGTTTTGCATCTTTGATTTTTTCATCAAACTTGACCATATCAAGGAAAAGGTCAATTCCCTTAACAATTTCAGCGCCACAAAAAGCAACAAGCCCACCTGATAGTCCACCCGCTGCCCCTGCCCCGGGGAGATTCTCTATGTCAATTCCATATTTTTTCTTAACGACCTTTGCGAGTTTTCGCAAAGCCATGTCTAGTTTCTTGAGGTCGCTTTTTTTAGCCCCCTTTTGAGGTCCATACACAAAGGAAGCCCCGCTTGGACCGCAAAGCGGATTTAAAACATCAACTGCAACTTTGAAATTAACACTTCTAATCCTCTCGTCAACTTCTGAATCATCAATATCTTTAAGTTTGAGTAAATTTATACCGCCTTGCTTTATTCTTTTACCGTTTTCACCGATAAATTTGTATCCAAGCGCTGAGGCCATTCCCATACCGCCGTCGTTCGTTGCGCTTCCACCAACACCGACAATTATCTGTTTTGCACCAAGTTCAATCGCTTTCTTAATCAATTCACCAACGCCGTAAGTTGTTGTTACCTTCGGGTCTCTTTTCCCCTCGGGCACAAGCGTCAAACCACTTGCCGATGCCATTTCAATTACTGCGGTTGAATCAAAAGTCAAAAACTTCGCCTTGACCCTCTGATAAGGCAACGGACCCGTGACGATGCTTTCAATTAATTTACCCCCGATTGAAAAATGCAACGATTCAACAAATCCTTCACCACCATCTGAAACAGGAACCGTGAGGACCTCAAATTTCTCGTTAACTGATTTAAAAGCATTCGCTATTATCTGAGCTGCTGAAACTGAACTCAAAGAACCCTTAAACGAATCAGGTGCGATGACAACTTTCATCTCTCGTTTCTTTTTCTGTTTATAGAAATTTTTGCGGATAAAATCATCGCCCTCTCCATACTTTTTTCATTTGCGATGAACTTGCCAGCGATATCATAAGCAGTTCCGTGATCTGGTGAAGTCCTCACGACTTTAAGTCCAGCGGAAAAGTTAACAGTCGTGTAAAAATCAATCAGTTTAACGGGTATCAATCCCTGATCGTGATACATCGCAAGAATTGCATCGTAATTTTTATATTTTTTCTCACCGAAGAAACCATCTGCGGGAAAAGGACCTTCAACTATTTTACCCTTTTTCAAAAAAGATCTAACAACTGGCTTCAAGATTTTCTCCTCTTCATCCCCAAGCAATCCTTCTTCCCCAGCGTGAGGATTTAAACCAAGCACTGCAATTGATGGAGAGCTAACACAAAAGTCAAAATTCAAAGAGTCAATCAAAATCCCAATTTTTTCCCTCAAAAGTTCCTTTGTTATAAATCCACTAACATCCTTAAGGGGCGAATGTATCGTCGCAAGCGCAACTTTTATCTTGTCATTTACGAACATCATCAGATAATGTTTTGAGTTTGATAACTTCGCTATCATCTCAGTTTGTCCGGGAAATTTAAAACCAGCGCTGTTAAGTGCTTTTTTTGAGATGGGGGAAGTGCAAATCGCATCCGCTTTGCCTTCAAGACATAAATTTACAGCAATTTTAATTGATTCACCCGCTATCATCCCGGAGATTTTTGTCGGCTTCCCGAAATTAATTTCAAAGTTTTTAAAATCAGACATTGGTAAAACATTGACAACTTCACCATCTTCAAAATCGCTCTCGTCATTCATAATATGAAATTTCAATTGCAAAAACTTTGAATAGAAATTGATGACTTTGACCGGGGAGATAAGAAAAGGGTGACATTTTGAGCGAACACTTTTTTTGACCATCGCTTTTAAAGCTACCTCTGGACCAATCCCATTTATATCTCCGACGGTGACAGCAATTTTAGGGCGCATAAGTTTCAATCAATGTTAATTTGAAACTTCCATATTGATCAACGAAGACAAATTTTCTCCTTATAGGTTCATAATACCAAATTTCTTCAGTTGGTTTTCCTGGGGTATATTTTCTCTCAATTTTTGTCGGTTGTCCATAGATAATGTAAATTCTGCCTCTATCGGTTCTTGCACCGTCTCTTTCACGCAAAGTTGAAAAATTCATAAAAGCGTAATCAACCCTTCTGTAAAATTCAGCCATAAGCTCATTATAAACGGTTTTTGGGGTCGGGTCCCTTTGCGCCCAAAACTCCTTGAATTTCTGCAACCTTGCTTGTGGAGTCCCAAACCTCAATTTAGCCATTTCATCTGACGAAGCGATGTATTCAAGAATACCTATCGCATAATCAAGATTTTGAAGTGAAAATGGCATATCAACCCATTCAACAGTGAATTTTCTCGTGAACTCCTTTTCAACCTGAATTTTATCTACATCTTCAAACTTAACCGCAAGCGTCAATTCATATTCACCGAGATCAAGCGAATCCCCGCTAACCGGGATCAAAAGTGAATAATAATTTTTCGGAGCAGATGGGCTTAGAAGATAAGTGAAAATCGTATCCCCGGGGTTTTCCCTGAACACAAACTCCATATCATTTCTTATCTTGTCAACCTCAATGCTCTCACTCTTTATCACCCTTTTTTTGCCAAATTCAGCAAAATAAGTTATTGAATACTTAACCTCGCTTGCCTTGTCAGTGAATTGAATATACGCTATAAAACCTCTCCCAAAATTGACTCTATTGCCAATGTTCGTCGGGATCAAAACCATAGTATCGCCACTCTCTTTAACTTCCTGAATTATAACGAGGTCTGACGCATCAAAGAAACCAGGCTTAAATGCCTTAACTTTGAGTTTTCTCTCGCGCTTTAAAATTTGATTTGACTGTTCATCTTCAAGTATAAGTGTAAGGCGATAATTCCCAGGGGCAATATCAAAGCGGAAATTTCCCTGGGTGTAAATATCTTTTGAGTTCGTTTCATCATAATTATCTGTCCCTCTAAATCCGCGAAAACTTTTTCGTCCAACTGTTCTGCCATCATCTGTGAAAATTTCAGCTGTGACGGTAAAATTTGAAATATACTCAGGTGAACCGAGGGGATTTTTAACAAAGGTTAAAATATCGTTCGCTATTCTGAAATTTATATCAATTCTGCTTTTTGATGTATCATCGCTAATGAGGTTTACGACTTCATAGAAAAAAAGGCGCGTTTCTCCCCCAAGGGTTGAAAAGAAAGGTCTAAAAAAAGGGAGTTGGGCATTTGCTACAAAACTTGCGAAAACAATAGCTAAAAAAAATATCTTTTTCATCTTTGTGCCTCCTGAAGTTTTTCTGGGACTAATTTAAAAATATAGACAGGAAAATTCAATTTGAGGTTTAACGAGGGATTAATCCGAGAGAAGAATATAAATTCCAAGTAATGTTGTCGCCTCAAAAATTACAAGTGTAAAAGCCGAGATCCTATCGTATGTCTTTATGGTGTTAAGTTTTCCGGCATCGCCTGTTCTCAGATATTCCTCGTAAAGGGCATCTGCTTTTGTTTTGAAATAAATTGAAAAAAGACCGCTTGATAAACTTATCACAGCAATTGGCAAGACCATTTTAAGTTTATCCCTTGAACCTTTACGAAGTTCATCATCAACCCCATTTTTCGGTTTTAAATTAACCTCAAATTTCCTCGCTTTGCCATCAATGAAAATTTCAACTTCGTCATAACCCTTCTTTGAAATTTTCAACCTCTTTCCGATCAATTCCTTCAACTTAAAAACAGACGGCGTCACCCCCAAAATTGAATCCCCGAGAAAAATATCCGCACCAAACGGGATGGAATTTATCTTAACATATTTATCAAATGTCACAAACAAATTCAGCGTATCCCCAGCCCTGACATCAATTTTTTGTTCGTAGTCAGATTCAAGCCAATCGCTCATTTCGGGATTTTTAACCTTTAAAATGTATGCTCCCGGCTTAACTTTAAGATTTACGATAGGTGTAAGCCCAATTAGCTTTGAATCAATATAGACAAGTGCCTTTTCAGGATCGGAATTTATGTTCAGAAACCCGAAATCATCCTGAGCGAAAACTTTTGAGACGAAAACCAAAATGAAAATTACCAACATTTTACTTGGTTTGTTCTGTTTTAAATGCATAAATATACCTGTCCTCACTCGCAACGACGAGAAAATTCTTCCAAGCAATCGGACTTGACTTTACCCGTCCCCTAGTTTCATATTTCCATATTAAATTCCCGTTTTCAATTTCAATTGCATAAACATTTTTGTCAAGCGAACCAAATATTATGGTTTTCCCAGAGATCACGGGTGCGGAGTTTATCAAACTTTTTGCGGAAAATGTCCAAATTAACTCACCATTGTTTTTGTTAAGTGCGAAAAATTTTCCAGACGCCGTCCCGAAAAAAACAAGCGTATCGTTTAAAGCACAACCACCGTAAATTTTTGAACCAGTGTTAAACCTCCATTCTTCTTTTCCAGATTTAATGTCAACGCAAAAAAAGTCCCCACCA
Source organism: Candidatus Thermokryptus mobilis (assembly GCF_900070205.1). Taxonomy (NCBI): domain Bacteria; kingdom Pseudomonadati; phylum Candidatus Kryptoniota; genus Candidatus Thermokryptus; species Candidatus Thermokryptus mobilis. The sequence goes on from NZ_FAOO01000002.1 coordinate 78,615, forward strand.
AGCGTTCCAAAGTATATCTTTCCGTCGGATATTGAAATCGGTGCAAATATAGGGGAGTTAGCATTAAACTTCCAAACCAATTTCCCATCCTCAATCCCGAGGCAGTAAAGATTCCCATCGTCACATCCAAACAAGATGAACTTGCCATCAGATGCGGGCGATGAATGAATCGGCTTTTGAACCTTAAACTCCCAAATTTTTTCGGGAAGCTCATACTTAAGATTGTAGTTTATAACTTCACCTTCAAGTGTGGCAACTATCAAATTGTCATACACAAGGAGAAGGGACGACTCAATTGGTCCGATTTTCTCCTTCCATAGAGATTTACCAAGGTTTAAATCAAAACATTCAAGCGTATTTTTCCCCAAAGCGCTTGGGATGATAAGTTTATTTCTGTATAAAACTGGGGTTCCATGGACGGGGGATTCGGCACCGATGGTTCCGATTTTTTTCCCCGTTTCAATATCAACAAGGTGTATTTCACCGGCGAGCGTTGCTACAAATAAAATTCCATCGGCGATGAGCATCGGCGCGTTTGAAAAGCCAGCACCAGCGTTGTAAGTCCAAGAGAGCTGAAACGGTGGAGATACTTTATAATAAGATTTGTTTGATCTCGTGGGTGAATTCCCGTATTGAACCCAGTTGAATTCACCAAGTATGATGTTTTTTTCAAGTTTGAAAGACGAGCAAGATGTCAAAATTAATAGTGCAAGGGGGAAAAATTTTTTCATCTTAAAGGTCAATTTTCAATTTAAAAATCCCAGCCGAAGAAAAATTGGTGAAAGAATGACCTTTGAACCTGGGAGAAATTGTTCTCAATCCTTTTGCCCACATCATATCTCAAGACGAGAACCCCGCCGATGTTAAATCTTATCCCGAAGCCAAAACTTCCGAGCGTTTCCCGATATTTATTGTCCCATGCGCTACCTGAGTCAAAGAAGAAAGCCCCTCTTATTGAACCGATGAAAATTCCGCCGAATGGGAATTTAATCTCAAACTTATCAATGAACGGGAACCTTAACTCCTGACTTACAAGCCAAAGTTTTTTGCCTCTTATTGACCATCTTTCATATCCACGCAGGTCCCAACTTCCACCCATAAACCAACGCCTTGCTTCCTTCCCCTCGTTGTAGAAAAGCATCAATCTAACGGCATAAGCGGAACGCAGTGATAACCTAAGATAATGGCGATAATCAAAAATAACAGTGTAATAATTAACATTTGAGAATTGAACATCCGTTGTCCAAGCAAGTGTTAAATTAAATCTTTTTCCATCAATTGGACCAGTTGGCGACCAAAGTGAATTGTCAAATATGTATGAGATTGAATTTGAAAGCAACATCGCTTTTCTCTCACCGGTTCCGAAAAGTATCTCTTTGTCAGACCTATTCAACATTATGCTTGACTCAACCCTTCTGAAAACTGAAATCGGATAGCTCAGGGCAAAATAAGCGCCATATGCCTTTTCATAATAGAAAAGGTCGGGGTCAGTTAAATCGTATCTTCTCCCAGCGAAATGGAAAATACCGTAAGCAAAGTTTGTCCTCTTGCTCAGCGAGACACGAGATATTGCGATGTTAAAACTCTTTAAAATTTCATCCTTCGTTTGAGCGGTGTTGTAAACCAGGAAATAATATCTTTCGTTACCAAGCAAATCACTTAAGGCGATTGCTGCACCACCAACGGTTCCAAAAATTGGATCGGTTGAGATTTGACTCTGGGCTATATCAAGGTCATATTTGCCACGATATGTCAGAACATTTATCTTTTGAATTCCCTGTATTCTTGGGGTATCCCAATGTGTTTTCTCAATATCAGCGTGGTTTATTTTCTGCGTAAAAATTGGTTTCTCCATTTTCCCTTCAAGGACAAAAATTTTAAACTTCAAATTTTCAAGCGCGACGAAAATAATTTTCCCATCATCTGTCCAAGATAGGTCAAATGCGGATGTCGTCAAATTCGTAATTTGCCTTATTTCAAAAGAGTTCAATCCATTTACACCTGAAACGCCGTCAAGTTCAGCGATAAATTTCGGCTGAGACAAATCCAAAGTCCAGATGTTCTGTGTCCCATCTATGTCGCAAACAAATGCAAGAAAACGACCATCAGGTGACCAAGCTGGAGATGAGCATGAAAAGTTCCCATAAATCAAGTAGTTTATCTTATCATCCTTTACATCGTAGAGGAATATGTTGTATTTGCCGTCTTTGCCGAAAATTGTTCTATCCGAGACAAAGGCAATTTTATCACCTCTTGGAGACCAAGCAACTTCTTTGTCATCGTAAAAATCAAAAGTTAACTTTTTAAGCGTTCCCGACTCAATGTCAAAAATATAAAGGTCACTATACCCGGATTTATCAATTGCGCTTAAAGCAAGATTTCTGCCATCGGGTGAGAAAGAAAGCGATGTTATCATAACAAGTGAATTAAATTGAAATGTCTCAAGGAGTTTTTCGCTTTTCAAGTCGTATATATGTATTGCGTCGTGATCACCGGATTTAGTTATAAAAGCAAGTTTGCCGTCTTTTGATACATCAATTTTCGTTTTGAAGAAGTGAAATGATTCAAATTTATCCGTTCTTTCCCCTTCAATTATAACTTTCGGTTTTGCTTTTTCGCCAATTTCAACTTTATAGATATTCGTGTAACCCGTCAAATTCCCAACAAAATAAATTTCACCTTTGTCGTTGTTTCTATAGAACACAGGTCCCATACTGAAGCCGTCATCAACGATTGGTTTTGCAACCGCGCTCGGCGGGTCACTATATTTCAAAAGCGGGTAATATCTTTTCTTCAAATGGTAAAGCCATTCCTCATCAAATTGTTTGTAATTTTTCCCTATCGTCATCTCAAACACTTTTTCAAACGAATTAGCTTTCCAAAAATTTTCAAAAAGCAAAAGTATTTTTTCCTCGCCGTATTTTTCGGCAATATATTCAAGGATGTTTTGTCCTTCTTTATACATCAAAAAAGTCCCAAGAATTCTATCCATTTCTGAAAGCGGGACGATGTAGTTATTCAAGACCGCATCCCTTAAAAGCATTTCCGCTTGATTGTCCCATTTGGTGGACCAAAATTCCGCAAGTCCTTCTGTAAACCAAAGTGGTGGCATCTTTTCAGTTGGCTGACGATGGTCTTTCAAAACACGCTGAATTTTGTGAAGTGTGAAGACATGGACCAACTCGTGTTTTATTACATGCCTGAATTGATAAATTGAACCATCAAACGGGATTACAACGCGCCCTTTTATAAACTCAAAGAAACCACCAACCCCTTCAGGAATTAAACCACTCGTCGTATTCGTCTGTTGAAAATAAAGATGAGAACTGTAAAACACAAGCGGGATTTTATTCAAAATGTTTATATTGAACTTCTCCTGTAGCTCAGCGTATGCCTCCTCAGCAAAGTAAGCACCTCTTTCAGCGATATCTCTCATCTCCGGGTGGTAGTAAATGTCAAAGTGCTCCGTAGTCAAAATGTTCCACTGAAACTGCGTATATTGAACCTTGTTCCGCCCGAAGTAATACCATTGCGATAGGCAATCTGAACTCAGGAAAAAGAAGAGAAGGGAAATTTTTAAAACCTTTCTCATCTTTATGCTAAAATTAATTTGGTTCTCTCAAAATTTATAAACCGCCCAACGAAAATTTAAGTTCTCTTCCACCAAAGCACTGATGTGTTCGCATATTTTTTGCTCTTCTCAATCAAGGCGTCAATCTCATTTCTCGTCATCGGGATGAAATTTCTCGCTATCTCAACATTTTGTTTTAACTCAGCGATGCTTTTAACGCCAACTATCGCAGTACTTATCGGAAGTGAAAAAACATATCTCAAGCTATCCTCAACGAAATCTATCACCCTACCATCTGATAGAACCTTCATTGCTATGACGCCGATATTTTTCTTTTTAGCCACCGGGAAGATAACATCGCCGAAATCGTTCAAAAGTTTATCAACGGAACTCAATGGGATAAGCACTGTCTCAAAGTCAAATCTGTTAAGTGCTTCTTTTATAACCTCGGGTCTTGTATGTCCAGTGATTCCAATATGTTTGCACAACCCCTGTTCTTTTGCTTTTATCACTGAATAAAGCGAGCCGTTTTTAGATGTAATTTTATCAAGTTCAGCCATGGTATTCACGGAATGAATTTGAAGTATATCAACATAATCGGTTTTTAATCTTTCAATGCTCTTGTTTATTTCACGCCAGGAGTTTTCCTTGTCCCGTTGAAGTGTTTTCGTGGCAAGTATAACCTCGTTTCGTCTTGACCTCATGACTTCACCGACTTTCTCCTCAGCGTTGCCGTATGTGCTTGCGGTGTCAATATAATTTATGCCGAGGTTTATCGCTGTCTCAATTATTTCAACCGCGAGTTTGAAATTACGCAAAGCCCCAATTTGAGCACATCCAAGACCGAGAATTGTAACCTTAAGTCCCGTCTTTCCAAGCTCCCTTTTCTCAATTTCAGCATTTGAGCCTTTAATCCCCACTAAACCAGCGCCAATTATAGCAGTGCTTGTTTTCTTTATAAACTCCCTGCGTGAAATTTTCATGTCTTTAACTTTTTCTTTTTTGCTGCTGGGAAAAGGACATTGTTTAAAATCAAGCGATATCCCGGCGAATTTTTATGAAGCGATAGATCAGTCGGAGGATCACCAACAGCGTGTTGATAATCTTCAGGGTCGTGTCCACCAAGAAATGTAAAGGTCCCACGCCCGTAATTACCATGAATATATTTAACTTCGTCAGTGCCCTCTTTCTCGGCAAGTATCACGACGGATTTCTTTATGACTTTCCTGTTAAACGAGGTTGTTTGCCCCATGAAATTGTGAATGACATTGACATGGTTTTGAGTTAGCATTGTCGGCACGGGGTCATATTTAGCGGAAAATTCAAAAAGCGTGAAATAATCTGTTGAAGGGTCACGAAGTGGAGGTGGATCGCTGGGTGGAAGGTCAATATCAGAATACTCGTATCTGTATGGGTTCATTTCAAGTTTGAAATTTTCAAATGCCAGAGTTTTTGAGAAATCAAGTTTCTGCTGACAATCTGGATCGGGTGGGTCTCCATCATACATAACATCGCATATATCGGTGTTTTCAGCTGCAAGGGCTATATCAAGCGCATCGGTTGCCGAACACATAGCGAAGACGAAACCACCAGAAGCGATATATTCCTTTATGCCACGTGCAACCGCCTTCTTTAATTCTGATACCTTTTTAAACCCCAACCTTCTTGCTTCTCTTTCATACATCATCTGCTCCTCAACATACCACTGTGTCTTCCCAAAAGAGGCATAGAATTTGCCATATTGACCTGTGAAATCCTCGTGATGAAGATGAAGCCAATCATATTCAAAAACTTTCCCATTTAAAATTTCCTCATCCCAAATTTTATCGTAAGGAATTTCAGCGTATTCAAGCGCCAGTGTTACAGCATCATCCCAAGGTCTAAAGTTTGGCGGGACATAAACAGCTATTTTCGGTGCCTTTTCAAGCCGAACGACATCCATATTGCTATTTTCATCCTGAATCAAAGCATAAATTTTCAACGCCTCAGAATTTGATATAACCTCAAAAGCCACACCGCGAACCCTGCACTCATTTACAATCTCATCGTGATAATCCATCATAAACGAACCACCGCGATAATTCAAAAGCCAATCAACATCAACACCGTGTTTAAGCGCAAAATAAGCTATTCCATACGCCTTCAAATGGTCAGTTTGTTTCAAGTCCATATAAATTAAAATTTTATTCTGTCCCGATGCCAAACCCAAAACGGAAAAAATTAGAAGAAGAAATTTTTTCATCATTGTATCTCGCCTCTCAATTCTCTAACTCTCTTCCTTGCTTCGCTCACATATATAGAATTTGGAAATTTTGAAATAAGTTTCATAAATGTGTCAACCGCAACTTCCCTATTTCCCAAATTTTCTTGATAAATTATTCCCTTCTGCATCATCGCATCATCTGCGTAAATGCTTTCAGGGTGCTCATTTATGATAAGGTCAAGATATTCAATTGCCTTATCAAGTTTATCCATCGCCTTATAAGACATCGCAAGCGTGAAAATCGCATCATCAACAATAGGACAATTTGAACAGTTTGAGATTATATCTTCAAGGATTGATATCGCTTCACCGTATTTTCTTTGCTTGAGTTTCAACTCAGCAAGGGCAAATTCTCTCAAAGGTTTATCTGACGGGAAACGGTTGGTTTGAATTTTCAAAAGCAATTCTATTGCATCGTTTGAGTAATCCGAAGAGGTTATCTTTGAAACATCCTCAAGGACCCTTCTCGCCCTTTCAAATTCACCTTGATAATACCAAACCTGAGCAAGCGAAAATTTCACCTTTAAAGTATCGGGAAAGTTTTTGAAGTTGAGCAAATACCTATATTTTTCCTCAGCTGCGTTCAAATCCCCCTTTAATGTCAAAATCTCCGCTATTTTAAAAATCGCTTCCCTTCCAAGATAAAGCATAAATTTTTTCTCCACTTCTTCAAAATATCTCTGCGCCCTGTCAAGATCAAAGAAAACATCAAGCTCTATAAGCCCAATTCTAAAAAGCGCTTCTGCTTCATATTTCGTCGCTGGAAATTCTTTTGAAATTTCAGTGTAATCACCTTCAACCTTTTTGAACTCTGAAAAAAGAAGCGTGTCGTCTTCAATTTTATTTTTCAACTTTTGACGAAGGATTTCCTCACGAGAACGAATATACCCAAATTTTGCTTCCGGAAGAAGCTTTGAATTCGGGAAATTTTTTATCACCTCATCGTATGCCTTTAAAGCCATGTTGAAAATTCGCCTATTGAAAAGGTCATTCGCAAAATTCAAAATCACATCACCATTTGCGAATGTAATTTTATCAAGTTGTTTATAAACATCCAGTGCCTTGTCAAAATCTCTCACCTCGTTCAAAACCCAGGCGTAAAGTTCAAGTATTCCGATATTCGTCTTTGAAACCCTCGCTTCAGAATCAAGTATAGGTATAATCTGTTTCAAAACATCCGCTCTATCTATATATGACGACATCCTTGATTTAACACTCGGAAGCATGCTCGGCGTCCTTCTCAAAAGTTTTATGTATTCTTCAATAGCTTTGTCAAATCTCATTGTGAACTCGTAAAGCATCGCTATTTCATAAGAGTAAAGTTCTTGCACGCCGGCAACCCTTTGAGCTGTCCTCAAGTAATCAATCGCCTTATCAAAAAGTCGGTTCTGAATTAAATAATCAGCCACCATCCTGTAAACACCCGGGTTATCCTTGTATGTCTTTATGATTTTATCCCATATCTCAATTGCTTCTTTTTCCTTACCCGCTTTGAAGTGAACATCCCCAAGCTTAGCCATCATGTCAATATCATCTGGATGATTTGAAAGCCAAAGGCGGGCAAGATAAATAGCTCTTTCATAATTTTTCGTTTGGGAGTTTAATCTCACAAGGGCATCAAGATAAGTTCTATTGTCGGGATTTTTGAAGTAGAGTTCCTCGTAAATTTTTAAAGCTCTCTCATACTCACCCGCTCTTTCAAAAGATTGAGCCAAACGCCAAAGGTTGAGCTCGTTCTGGGATTGAGAAAGGAGAAGTTCAAAAGATAAAGCAAACAAAATTATTTCTAATAAATTTATCCGCATTAAAACATAATCCTTGGTTTTTGCTCCGATGTATGGATGTCACACTCTTTTGTTGGGAGATACTTTCTTATAAATAGGTCAGTTATCTTCTGTGGACAATAAGGGGTAGCAAGTTTTTGGGACTCAGCACAAACCGTAGCAGTCACAACATCAGGGGGTTGTTCAAAATCAAGTATAGGCATATTTATATCTGGGTCATCGTAGACATATTTCATAAATCTTCCCCACATTGGAGCAGCTGCTCTACCACCTTGACCGAAAGTTCCACCGAAAGTTATTCTTCTATCATCAAAGCCGAGCCAAACGCCAGCTACAAGGTTTGGTGTATAACCGATGAACCAAGCGTCTGCGAACTCCTGCGTTGTGCCAGTTTTTCCAGCACAAGGTAGATGGAAAAATTGCCTAACGCGAGTCCCTGTCCCAGAATTTACAGCATCCTCAAGTATATCAGTTATTATGTAAGCCGTCTCAGGGCTTATCACAACCCTTTTCTCCGGCTTTGCCTCTTCAATGACATTACCGAACCTATCCTCAATCCTCAAAATAGCCACTGGTTCAACATAAATCCCATCGTTTGCAAAAACACCATAAGCGGAAGTCAATTGAAGCGGTATAACCTCCGCGGTTCCAAGGGCAATTGATTCGTAAGGCGGTATGTCAGTTGTTATGCCCATTTTATGAGCGTAATCAATGACTTGATTTATCGGTGCAAGTTCCTGTAAGACCCTGACTGCAACTACATTTATTGACATCTTCAATGCTTCCCTTAAAGTTACTTTTCCGCCGAAAGTTCCATCAAAATTTGACGGCGTCCATCTCTCACCATTTGCCATAATTATGGTTATTGGCTGATTTAAAAGTTGATAAGCCGGTGAATATCCATTGTCAATTGCGACGGTATAAACGAACGGTTTAAAAGCGGAACCCGGCTGTCTTTTTATCTGTGTTACATGGTTTAAACCATACTTGAAAACCTCAAAATTTGAGCTCCCAACCATCGCCTTTATATAACCTGTTTGCGGTTCAATCGCAACAAAACCAACTTGAATTCTTGTTGCTTCCCTTTTGACTGAATCAACGAAAGCATTGTCATTTAAAAGTTGAGCATAAATCTTTGGTTTCTCGGTGGAATCCGCATTTACATATCTTAAGTCCTGCCTTATCGCTTTATCAAGGATAACTTTCAAAAGATTTTTATCCCAGCGCCAACTTTTATCAAATTCCTGCTGGAGTTCGGCAAGCTGTTCCTTTACAGCCCTTATGGCGTGCCTTTGCATCCGAGCATCAAGGGTCGTATATACAACAAGTCCATCCCTATAAATGTTAAATCCGTATTTCTCCGCCTTCTTTTGGAGTTGCCATCTGATATATTCAAGGAAATGTGGCGCAATTCCAGAATAAATGTACTCACGACCACGATTTAAATTAAGAGGTTCCATTTTCGCCTTCTTATACTCCTGCTCGGTGATGAAACCAACGGTTAACATATTCTTTAAGACGACATCCCGAATCCTTATCGCTCTATCTGGATATTCAAAAGGATTATACTTCGCTGGTGATCTAAGCATTCCAACAAGAAGCGCACACTCAGCAAGCGTCAATTCACTTGGACTTTTCCCAAAATAAACAAACGAAGCGGACTCAACCCCATAAGCGCTCATTCCAAAATATGCGATGTTCAAATACATCTCAAGTATCTCCTCCTTCGTATATGTGCGCTCTATTTGAACCGCTGTTATAGCTTCACGAATTTTCCTCGTGATTGAAAGCTCTTGAGAAAGATAAAGGTTTCTTGCAAGTTGTTGTGTTATAGTGCTTGCCCCCTCACGAATCCTTAAACTCAAAATGTTTTTCACCATCGCTTTCAAAACCCTGTCAAGGTCAATACCCCAGTGCTTGTAAAACTTTCTATCCTCCGTCGCTATCAATGCCTTTATTAAGTTCTTCGGTATGCTGTCAATGGGCGTATAAGTCCTCTGCTTGATATAAAATTGACCAAGTAGCTCACCATCGTATGAGTAAACTTTTGTCGCAAGCTCCGGGGTTGGATTTTCAAGCTGCTGTAAAGATGGAAGCCCAACAGCAAGATAGACAATATAAGCAGAAAGCAAAACAGCAAGCAAAATTATAACGATGTTTTTTATTTGTTTCCTACGCTTCAACATTCTTAAAATTTTCAACCTATAATCGGGATCATTAAAATATCTTTCCTTGTCAATCTCACTTCTGAAGTAATTTCTTAACTTCATCGCTTGTGAATTCCCATTTTTTTATCTCAAATTCTGTCTCAAAAAATCCATATGTGAAGTTCCAAAGCCAATCACCTATATTTACATAATAACCATCCCCGAGCTTTTTTATCCCAGGCTTATGAAGGTGTCCCATGACGACATAGTCAAAACCATCTTCTATTTTCCCCTGCGCAAATTCAATCATGCTTTTCTCCTCACGAAGCCGATTTTCACTAACTGAAGCTCTATTTGTTGAATACTCCCGGCTTTTCCTTGAAAATGCGCTCGCAAGTTTAAGACCTAAATCAGGATGAAATAAAGAATAAAGAAAGATGCTTGTCCCATTTCTTAAAATTTTCTTCAGCACCTTGTATCCGATATCATCTTTTGAAAGCCCATCACCGTGGATGATGTAAAACTTTTTCCCATTTAACTCAACTTTTAAATCGTCTTTAAAAACCTTTATCCCTATCTCATCCTCAAAGTAATTTCTAACCCAGAAATCGTGATTCCCAAGGACATAAAAAACCTCAACTCCTGAATCAACAAGTTCAGCGAGTTTACCAAGCACTCTGACAAATCCCTTAGGCACAGCAAGTTTATACTCAAACCACACATCAAAGAAATCACCGACTATAAAAAGTTTTCCCGAACTTTGACCAACTATATCAAGGAAACGTAAAAGTTCAATTTGCTTTGCGCGTTCGCTTTCCTTTGTTCCGTGTCCGAGATGAACATCGGATATAAAAAAAGCCCTCTCCAAATCACTTCCAGATTTAATTTGCAAGTTCCTTAACTTTAATCTGGTTTAATGCTGCTTGTAATGTATTTTTCATCAACATTGCGATAGTCATCGGACCAACTCCACCCGGGACCGGAGTTATAGCACCGGCGACTTCAAAAGCAGATTCAAAATGGACATCGCCGACGATCCTATAACCTTTCTCAACATTTGGGTCATCAATTCTATTGACACCAACATCAATCACAACAGCGCCCGGTTTTATCATATCCCCTTTTATAAATTCAGGTTTTCCCATCGCGACGATTAAAATATCCGCCTGACGCGTGAAATAAGCGATGTCTCTTGTTCCAGTGTGGCAAACTGTGACAGTCGCATTAGCCCAGTCCCTCTTCTGAAGAAGTATATTCGCTATCGGTTTTCCAACTATATTACTTCTTCCAACGACGACGACATGCTTTCCCGAAGGATTGATATCACTCCTTTTTAAAAGCTCCTGTATCCCTGCAGGTGTACAAGGAAGATATGTGTCAAGTCCAATGACAAGTTTCCCGACATTTACAGGATGAAAACCGTCAACATCTTTTATCGGATCAATCGCTTGAAGTATTTTTTGTTCATCAATGTGCGAAGGTAAGGGAAGTTGAACGAGGATTCCGTGAATTTTTGAATCATTGTTCAATGTCTTGATTTTTTCAATTAATTCATCCTCAGTTGTTTGAGCTGGCAACTTAATCGTCACGGAATAAAACCCGAGCTCTTCACAAGCTTTACCTTTCATATTGACATAAACTTGCGAGGCGGGATTATCACCTACAAGTATAAAAGCAAGCCCGGGGACAATTCCTGTTTCGTTGAAAAGTGCTTCTTTTTTTTGTTTGACTTCTTTTTTGATCTCTTCAGAGATTTTCCTCCCATTGATTATTTGTGCTGGCATTTTGAAGTGCCCCCTCGTTTATTGTTTTATTGAACTCGGGATAAATCACACTTTCAATTTTAAGCGCCTTTCCTGTCTCAGCATCAATTGAGATTAAAACAGATGAAAATTTAACATCATTTTGAGCGACTTCATACTTATGAGGCGTCTGGTAAAGAAATCTTAAAATTGAGCTTCTTTTCTCCATCCCGATAACAGAGTCATAAGGACCCGTCATTCCGATGTCGGTTATATAGGCGGTCCCACCTGGGAGAATTCTACCATCAGCTGTGGGGATATGTGTGTGCGTTCCAACGACTGCGCTCACCCTTCCATCAAGATACCAACCCATGGCCATTTTTTCAGCGGTCGCATCAGCATGCATGTCAACGATGATAATTTTCGTCTCCTTTGAAATCTTAGCAAGCGCCATTTCAGCCGTTCTAAACGGACAATCAATCGGATAAAGGAAAATCCGCCCTTGTAGATTTATAACAGCGATCTTAACATTTCTACTTGGCAGATTATACACGACATAACCCTTACCATATGTACCCTTTGGATAGTTAAGGGGTCGCAAGATATTTGGCTCATTTATCAAGTAATCCTTGACAAACTGCAATTTATCCCAAACATGATTTCCAGTTGTTATGACATTTACGCCCGCTTTAAAAAGACGCTGTGCTGTTTCTGGGGTTATACCTTTGCCATCAGCGACATTTTCACCATTGGCGATACAAAAATCAACATTATAAATCTTTTTGAAATTCGGCAAAAGCATTTCAACAATCCTCAACCCTGGTTCACCGACAATATCGCCGATAAAGAGAACATTTATTTCCATCGCGGGAAAGGCATCGTTTTTTTATTTTTCAATAATATAGCAAAAGCACCGTTTAAATAAAAAACGAACCAGCGAGCTCACTTGTTTTTAAGGTCTATGTTTTTTAAATTTAAACAAAAAATCCAACAGTAAAAATGGGCGAATCCAAGAGAATTTACATAGAGACATACGGATGCCAGATGAATTTAGCCGATTCCGAAATCGTGCTTGGTATTATGAAAAAGCATGGCTATTCACTCACAGATGACATCTCAAAAGCAGATGTAATCCTCGTGAATACATGCAGTGTCCGTGAACACGCAGAGCAAAGAGTTATAGGAAGATTGAGCTCCTTTTTGAGATATAAAAAGCGCAAGCCAGACCTTGTGATAGGGGTTCTCGGTTGCATGGCTGAGAGATTGAAAAAAAGATTAATAGAGGAAGAAAACCTCGCTGATATAGTTGTAGGTCCAGATGAATACAGGAAACTTCCACAGCTTGTAAATGATGCTTTCGCAGGGCATAAGGGGATAGCAGTTAAATTATCAAAGGTTGAAACATACGACGATATCACACCGCTTAGAACCGAAGGCATAAGCGCATGGATAACTGTTATGAGAGGTTGCGATAAATTTTGCACATTTTGCGTAGTTCCATTCACCCGTGGAAGGGAAAGAAGCAGACCTCTTGATAGCATTGTAAAGGAAGTTGAAATGCTTTCATCCCAAGGTTATCGCGAGGTTACACTCCTTGGTCAAAATGTCAATTCATACCGCGATGGAAACTATGACTTCGCAGACCTTTTATCAGCGGTTGCTCAAGTTGACAGAAACATGCGTATCAGATTTACAACTTCACACCCCAAAGACATGTCCAATAAATTGATACAAACCATAGCTGAACATCCGAACATATGCAACTACATTCATCTCCCAGTTCAATCTGGCTCAGATAGAATTCTTGAATTGATGAACAGAACCTATGATAGAAAACATTACCTTGAGCTCGTCAGGAAAATAAGGGAAACGATTCCTGGCGTTAGTTTGTCTACGGATATAATTGCTGGTTTCCCAACCGAAACGGAAGAGGACCACAAGATGACCTTGAGTTTGCTTGAAGAGGTCAGATTTGACGGCGCATTTATGTTCAAGTATTCACCAAGAGAGGGGACAAAAGCATATGCGATGGGTGACGATGTCCCGGATGAGGTTAAGGTCAGAAGATTGATGGAGATAATTGAATTGCAACAGAAAATCTCCTATGAGATAAATCAGGGGTTGATCGGGAAAGAGGTTGAGGTCTTAGTTGAAGGAGAGAGCAAGCGTTCATCCGAGCAATGGATGGGAAGAACCGATACAAATAAAGTTGTCATATTCCCAAAGCATGAAAGCGTAAAACCGGGTGATTATGTCATAGTTCGCATAAACAAGGCAAATTCAGCAACTTTGTTTGGAGATATAGTTAAAATTCTACATGAAAAAAACCTTTCTAAAAATAGCCTCGTTTCTTCTCTTAATTAATTTCACCTTTTCGCAAGATGTTGATATAAGCAGGTATCTTTATTTTCTGCGCATCGGGAATGTTGACAGTGTCAAAGTTGCCCTTGACAGTTTAAAAAAGTTATATCCAAACTCCCCTAATTTAAAATTCCTTGACGCCATCCTGAAAGAAAACGCAGAGGAAGCTGTAAAGATTTACTATGATATAGTTTTGAACCATCCCGAGGGTGAATACTCTGATGAAGCGCTCTTTAAAATTTTTCAATTTCACTATGCGAAAGGCGATTACGAACAAGCGAAACGAGAGCTTGAGCGTTTGAAGAAAACCTATCCCTCTTCCCCGTACGCTGGGATAAATGTAAAATTCCCATCCCTTGAGAGAACAACCACAGAGGTTAAATGTGCCTTTTCAATTCAAGTTGGGGCTTTCACAGACAAAAGAAATGCTGAAAAGGAAAAAAGTTTTTTTGAAGAAAAGGGCTATAACGTTGAACTCCACACAAAGATAAAAGATGGGAAGTTATTCTACCTTGTCTGGGTTGGTTGTCTACAAGATAGAAAAGATGCCGAAAGGTTGAAAAAGGAGATAAGGGAAAAATTTGAAAGGGATGGTTTCATAATAAGTTCAGAAACAAGATGAAAATCACAATTTTCGGAAGCGCATCTGGAATACCTGAAAAAGGGAAAGCTCATTCATGCGTTGGTGTTGAAGTGGGAGAGAAGATGTTCCTCCTTGAAATTGGAGAAGGGGCTTCATCATCAATAGCGGGAGATGACCTTGACATTGAAAAAATAGAAAAGGTCTTCATATCCCATACTCACGCTGATCATTTCATCGGTTTGCCGAGATTTTTACAATACTTAAAATGGCGTGGAAGAAAGAAAGATATTGAAATTTATCTCCCCGAGAAACACATTGATGCCGTTGAAAAGTTTTTGCCTTTTTTATACATTTTTAGAGAAAGGTTTGAATTTGAATACAAATTTCTTCCACTACCAAAAGATGAACTCATTTTGACCGAAAACTTAAAAATCAAACTTTTCCCGACATCTCATCTAAAAAAATACCGTAAGTATTCCGACATTTACGGCGTAGAAACAACATCATACGGATACCTCGTTGAAGAGGTTTTAAACGATGGAATCGGAGTGAAGCGATTTCTATTCTCATCGGACATTGATTCGGTTGGCGAACTGAAAAATTTCATTGAAGGCGTTGACCTTCTTCTGATAGAATGCGCACATATCGGGATTGAAGATATAATTGAGTTTGTCTCCGAATACAATGTTCCAAAGGTGATTTTGACGCATATCTCACCGGATAGAGATGTAAATTTCATGCTTGAATATGCGAGGGCTAAATTTGACCTTAATATAGAAGTCGCATTTGATGGAATGAAAATAGAGATTTAAATTCGCAATGTCAAAAAGAGAAGAGATACAGGAAAAATACGGTATCTACGGCGAGTCACAAGCGATAAAGGAAATAATCGCAGTCATAGAGCAGGTTGCGCCAACGGATATAACCGTTTTGATAACTGGTGAAAGTGGCGTTGGGAAAGAACTTGTCGCAAGGGCGATTCACGGTGAAAGTAAAAGGGCAAACGGTCCTTTTGTGATTGTAAATTCTGGAGCGATACCAGAGGGGATACTTGAATCGGAGCTCTTTGGACATGAAAAAGGAGCCTTCACCGGGGCAATTGAAACGCGCAAGGGTTATTTTGAGATGGCTGACGGTGGAACAATTTTTCTTGACGAGATCGGGGATATGCCGATGACAACACAAGTAAAAATTTTAAGAGTGATTGAGACGGGCGAATTTATGAGAGTGGGTTCATCTCAACTCAGAAAAGTTGATGTCAGAGTTATAACCGCAACGAATAAAAATCTTGAAGATGAGGTAAAAAGAGGTAATTTCAGAGAGGATTTGTATTATCGTCTCAGAAGTGTCAATATCTACATCCCTCCTTTGCGTGAAAGAAGAGAGGATATACCTATTTTATTTGAAAAATTTGTTGCTGAATTTTGCCAAAAAAATAAAGTCGCCTTCGCCGGTATAACAGACGATGCGATGCAAGTTCTGATAAGCTATCACTGGCCTGGGAATGTCAGAGAGTTAAAAAATTTTGTTGAAAGCATCCTCGTTCTTGAGAACGGGAAAATCGTTGACGCGAACATGGTTCGTAAATATCTGAAATACGACCTGTCCGGATTTGATTTTACGCGCAATTTACCTATCAGATACGGGAAGACAAGTGAGCAAGCCGATAGAGAACTGATTTACCGAGCTTTAATTGACATTAAAGGTGACTTGATTGAAATAAAAAATTTACTTGACAATCTTGCGACTTTCATTTCAAAACAGATAACATCACCGCTTGCTTTGCCTGAGGCAAAGGTTGACTTTAAAACTGGAACTGTAATAGAAAATTTTTCACTTGTTGATATGGAAAAGCGTATGATACAGGCTGCATTAGAAAGGTTCAACTGGAACAAGCGTCTTGCTGCAAGGGCTTTAAAGATTAGCGAAAGAACACTTTACAGGAAAATAAAGGAATATGGGCTGGAAAGGAAGCGTGAAAATTAAACTCGTTTTTATTATATTTGCAATTGCTTTTTCAAGTTGTAGATACTCGTTCACTGGGGCATCCGTTCCGCCCCATTTGAAAACCATAGCGATAACACTTTTTGACGACCAAAGCGGTTATGGTCGTGCAACCTTGAGAGAAGAATTGACGGAAAAGTTGATTGAGAAATTCATCAAGGATAATACATTGAAAGTCGCTGATAGAAACACGGCTAATTCAATACTTGAAGGCGTTATCGTAAGTGTCCAAGATAACCCGGTTGTAGTCGGAACTGGTGAAAGAGTCAAAAAATCAAGGATAACGATAACTGTCAAGGTCAGCTATTACGATATGGTGAAAAGGACAAAACTTTGGGAAAGGACTTTCTCAAACTGGGGCGAATACGAACTTGAAGGAGATACCCAGGCAAATTTACAATTTAGGATTCAAACGGCGATTCAAACGGCTATAGATAAACTTTCTGAAGATATTTTACTTGCAACAGTTTCAAACTGGTAAAAAACAAAGGAGATCCCGATGTTAGAGGACTTAATTCTGGTTATTTATTTCCTTTCAATTTTAGCCCTTTCAATTTTCGGAGCCCATGGATTTGTCCTCGTCTATTATTATTTAAGGATTAAAAAAGAGGAAGCGGAGGGGAAGAGGAAAAAATTAAAACCGAAGTTGCTTGAGGAACTTTTCGGCGATGAGAAAAACTTTCCAGCTGTCACAATTCAACTTCCAATTTATAATGAAGTTTATGTTGCACCACGCCTTCTTGATGCAATAAGCAAGATAGATTACCCGAAGGAAAAAATGCAAATACAAGTCCTTGACGATTCAACCGATGAAACAGTTCAGGTCGTAGCTTTGAAAGTCATGGAGTTAAAGTCAAAAGGTTTTGATATTGAACATATCCGTCGGGGGACAAGAGAGGGTTTTAAAGCTGGAGCGTTAAAGTACGGGTTAAAATTTGCAAAGGGCGATTTCATCGCAATTTTTGACGCTGATTTCGTTCCGAATCCCGACTTTCTAAAGAAAACATTGCCTTATTTTTACCTTGATGGGAACATCGGGATGGTTCAAACGAGGTGGGAGCATATAAATGAAAATTATTCGCTTCTAACCCAAGCTCAAGCTCTTGCTCTAAACGGTCACTTTATAATGGAACAGTATGTAAGGAATGAAGTTGGATTTTTCATAACATTCAATGGAACTGGGGGAATTTGGCGAAAGGCGTGCATTGAAGATGCAGGAAATTGGGAAGGTGACACGCTCGCAGAAGATATGGATTTAAGCTACCGCGCTCAGTTAAAGAAATGGAAATTTATCTTCTTAAAAGATGTTGTTTCCCCAGCAGAACTACCCTCGGAGATAAACGCCCTGAAATCACAGCAATTTAGATGGACAAAAGGAGCAATTGAAGTCGGGCTTAAATATCTAAAGACAATTTGGAAGGAAAGTTTGCCTCTAAAAATTAAACTTGAAGCGACATTTCATTTAACGAACAACTTCGTCTTCCCATTTATCCTTTTGACCGCGCTTTTGAATCCAATCGTAGTTATGATCAAAGAAAGCGGAAATTACGACTGGTATTACTTTATCCTGGGAATTTTTGTCATACCATTTTTTGGACCATTTCTCATTTACACTCTCGCTCAAATGGAAATTTATAAAGATTGGCGTGATAAGATAATCCTGTTTCCACTTTTTCTTGCTGGGAGTATGGGGCTTGCGGTCAACAATACAAGAGCTGTAATACTGGCATTGATCGGCAAAAAGACAGAATTTGTCAGGACACCAAAATATGGAATTAAAGAGGAAACAGAAAAATGGGAAAATAGAAAATATGTCGCTTCAAGGGTTGAGTGGGTCACATTTGTAGAGCTTTTCCTTGCTGGATATATGCTTGTGGCGATTATTTTAAGCGCTTACTATCTTGAACTTGCAGCTATACCTTTCCAAGCGATGTTCTTCGCTGGGTTCTCATTTATCGGAGCTTTATCAATAAAGCATTCAAAGGTTTGGAACGAATATATCAGGAGGGTTTCGCTTGTGTGGAATATAATCAGGGGGAAATTTGCTCTTCAAAGGTTTAGAGTAAGATAAAGGGAAACGCCCGCCGTTTTTTAACTTGCTTTATTTTAACGGCTGGTTTAAATTTATTTGGCTTGCTTAAAAATTTTATAAAGGCTGAAATGGCAAAGCAAAGGACTCATTTTGTCTGCCAAAACTGTGGCTACATTTCGCTAAAATGGATGGGGCGTTGCCCGGAATGTAACGAATGGAACACCATGGTTGAGGAAATAATAATGCCCGAGGATAAACTTCAAGAGCAGATTTCTCTTTTGAAACAGCCAGCAATAGCTCTTGACATTGAAAAAATTGACCTGAAAGAAGAAGAAAGGATAAAGACGGGGATAAATGAACTTGATAGAGTTTTGGGTGGCGGAATTGTCCCAGGGTCAGTTGTCCTTATAGCAGGAGACCCCGGGGTCGGCAAATCAACACTTATGACTCAAATAATCCCTGGACTGAAAGGGAAAAAAATACTTTATGTAACTGGTGAGGAATCAGCAAAACAACTTAAGCTTAGAACCGAAAGGTTGAACTTCCCGAAATCATTTCAATCAAAGAACTTCCTTGTCCTTGCCGAGACAAATTTAAATCTTATTATAAATGTGATTGAGGAGGTAAATCCAGATGTAATCATCATTGATTCAATTCAGACAATGTATCGTCCGGAATTGGAGAGCGCACCCGGAAGCGTAAGCCAAGTCAGAGAATGTGCCTCTGTTTTAATGCAAATCGCTAAAAACACGGGTAAGTCAATTCTTCTCGTAGGTCATGTGACAAAAGACGGTCTAATAGCTGGTCCAAAGGTTCTTGAACACATGGTTGATACGGTTCTTCAATTTGAAGGTGAAAGACATCAATCGTATAGGATTTTGAGAGCGATAAAAAATAGGTTTGGTTCAACGAATGAGATTGGGATATTTGAAATGACCACAGAGGGTTTGAAGGAGGTAAAGAACCCATCGGAAATTTTTCTATCCGAGAGGACATTTGGTGTTTCTGGTTCAGCTGTTGCGGCTTGCATTGAGGGCACAAGACCGCTTCTTGTTGAAGTTCAAGCACTTGTCACTCCAGCAAGCTATGGAACACCCCAAAGAACAGCAATTGGATTTGATTATCACAGATTATCGGTTCTGCTTGCGGTTCTTGAGAAGAAAATAGGCATACGACTTGGCGGACATGATGTCTTTATAAAGATCGTGGGCGGATTAAGAATTGAAGAACCCGGGATTGACCTTGGAATTGTGAGCTCCATTGTATCAAGCTTGAAAGATATACCCGTGGATTCTCAATCGGTTGTCGTAGGTGAAGTTGGACTTGCTGGGGAAGTAAGGTCGGTAATTCAAATTGAAAAAAGAATTCAAGAGTCAGCAAAACTTGGTTTCAAAAAAATTATTATACCGAAAAATAATACAAGGGGTTTGAAAATTGACGCCGAAATTGAAATAGTCGGAGTGAGAAAGGTTAATCAGGCACTTGAAGAACTTCTCGGAATTTAAAACCAACGGGGATTAAAATGAAAGAAGCACTCGGATTAATCGGTCTAATAGCTATCGTGATATGCTGGATACCGCAAACTTATGAATCAATAAAACGCGGTTATACAACGATGAACCTTTATTTCCTCATAATTTACTTCATCGGCAGTTTATCACTCACCATTTATGCGATTGGAAATTTTGTATTTTTCACATTGAATCTCCTTGCATCGGTCGGAAGCCTAATAAACCTTTATCTTAAATTTTTCCCGAGGTTAAAACTAAACCCAAATTTAAAAAGTGAAGATAGTTCTCGCCACGCGGAACAAAAACAAGGTTGAAGAGATAAAGCAAATCCTGAAAATGTATCTTGAGGATGAGATTTTCTCTCAGATTGAGTTTTTAAGCTCTGATGATTTTCAAATCCCGGAAATAGAAGAAGACGGGGAAACATATGAAGAGAACGCTTTAAAGAAAGCGAGGGAAGTTTACAAATTTACCGGGCTTCCATCTATCGCGGATGATAGCGGTATAGAAGTTGAAATTTTGGGTGGAAGACCCGGGGTCTTCTCGGCAAGATATGCTGGTGAGGGGGCAACAGATGAAGAGAATAATAAAAAGCTCCTAAAAGAGCTTGAAAATGTCCCGATTGAAGAGAGGAAAGCAAAATTTAAATGTGTAATCGCTTATGTTGATTCAGTTGAAGAGAGAATTTTTTACGCTGAGACATTGGGGAAGGTTATTTTTGAACCGCTTGGAGATGGTGGATTTGGCTACGATCCGCTTTTTTTACCTGACGGTTTTGACTTAACATATGCTCAACTCCCAAGGGAAGTAAAAAACAGGATAAGTCACAGATCAAAGGCGCTTAAAAAGTTTGCCGAGTTTTTAACGCTAAAACTAAAACAAAGATAAGTTTAAAATGAAGACGACCAAAAGCGAAAAACTTTTTAAAAAAGCCTTAAACTTAATTCCAGGTGGGGTTAATTCACCAGTGAGAGCTTTCAAGGCGGTAAATTCAAAACCACTTTTTATAACAAAGGCATCCGGTTCAAAAATTTGGGATGCTGATGGAAATAAGTTCATTGACTATGTGATGTCGTGGGGACCTTTAATTTTAGGACATGCTCACCCGGAGGTTATTTCAGCGGTTAAAAATGTTTTGAAAAACGGGACAAGTTACGGCGCTCCAACGGAGATTGAAGTCAAGTTAGCTGAACTCATTAAAAAAATGATGCCATCTGTTGAACTTGTCAGAATGGTTAACTCTGGAACTGAAGCGACGATGAGTGCAATTCGCTTGGCAAGGGCTTATACTGGGAGAAAGAAAATTATAAAGTTTGAGGGTTGCTATCACGGTCATGCCGATAGCTTTCTTGTAAAAGCCGGCTCCGGGGCAACAACGCTTGGAATACCAAGTAGCCCAGGCGTCCCAGATGAAATGGCGGGTTTGACGCTGAACGCAAAATTCAACGATATAAACTCGGTTGAAAAACTCGTCAAAGAAAATAAAAATGAAATCGCTTGCATCATAGTTGAACCAGTTCCCGGGAATATGGGTGTCGTATTACCAGAGGATAACTTTCTTTTGAAACTAAGACAAATCTGTGACGAGGAGAAAATCCTACTTATATTTGATGAGGTAATAACTGGATTTCGTCTTGCCCCAGGTGGGGCTCAGGAATTTTTCGGGGTCAAAGCTGACCTCACGACGCTTGGAAAAATCATAGGTGGCGGATTCCCAGTTGGAGCTTATGGAGGTAAAAAGGAAATTATGGAACTTGTTGCCCCATCAGGACCAGTTTATCAAGCTGGAACTTTATCCGGAAACCCAGTTGCTATGACAGCAGGTTATACGACGCTTAAAATTTTATACGAAAACAGAAAAAGAATTTATAAACAGCTTGAAGAAAAAGCTAAAACTCTCGCTGAAAACTTCAAAGCGATCTCCAAAAAGAACAATGTGAAAATTCAGATCAATCAAATTGCTTCAATGATGACCGTTTTCTTTGCTGAAAGTGAAGTTAAAGATTATGGCACTGCCTTAAAATCTGATACTAACAAATTTGCTCGTTTTTTCAATTTGATGCTTGAAAATGGCGTTTACCTTCCACCATCACAATTTGAGGCGATGTTCCTTTCAACAGCTCACAGCGATGATGACATTGAAAAGACGATAATCGCATTTGAAAACTCAATAAAAAAATTAACACTTTGAGACCACTCCGCGAATTTGCGAAATTAACATTTTTGACCTTTTGTTTCAGCTTAAACATCATAGCTGATTCAACCCGGGTTAATCCATATCGCCTTGGCGTTGTGCTTGGGACGACCGCTGGGATTTTCACGCTCGCACATGTTCAACAATACAGCTCCTGGTGGAAGGGTGAACTAACGAAATTTCATTTCAAAGATGATTTCAATCAGGTCCTAAATTCTGACAAACTCGGTCACGCTTATTTTTCATTTCTAATATCGGATTTGCTCGGGAGGTCTCTTGAATGGTCTGGCGTCAGAAAAGATAAAGCTATCTTACTTGGTGCCGTTGCAAGTTTGATTTTTCAGACATATGTTGAAGTTGAAGATGGGTTCAGACCATCGCTCGGGTTTAGCGTAAGCGACGAGGTTTCAAATTTCATAGGCGCTTTCCTCCCCCTTTTCAAAGAGAAATTCACAATGCTTAAAATTGTGAATTTTAAAATGAGCGTCTTCCCCTCAGAAAAATTTAAATCGGGAGCGCATAGATTCATAGTTGATGACTACGAGAGTTTATATTTTTGGTTGTGTTTTGATGTAGCTGAAATCCTGAAATTAAAACAACTTAAACTCTGGACATTTGATATATTTGACCTCGCCATCGGTTACAGTGTTAAGAAAATTGATTGGAAGGGAAACGGGGAAAGGGAATTATTTCTATCGCTTGACTATGACTTGAGTAAAATCCCGACGAAGATATGGTTTCTAAAACAAATTCTTCACTTGTTCAACTATTATCATTTACCCGCCCCAACTTTACAAATCAAACCAATGGTGAGATTTTTCATCATTAAAATTTAAACCCCTTTGGAATTTGAATCAAGAACGCTGTTCCCCCTTCAAATGGTTCAGCCCATATTTTCCCATTGTGTGCCTCAATTATGATCCTACATATCATCAAGCCAAGGTCTTTATATCTTGGGATTTTCTGCTTCAGCGCTTGCTTATATCTGTCAAAGATATACTCTGCTTCTTCTATTTCAATTTTGGTATTTTTGTCCCAAACCTTTATAATGCAAGATGTCTCATCGTCTTTTAAAGAAATTTCCACATCCCTACCGCCAGTGTTGAAAATTGCGTCAAATAAAAGTTCAAAAACACGAGAAACCTTTTTAATATCAACCTCCAAATTAACATCCAAGTCAGAGGAGAAATTTATGGTGAGGTCTTTATACTTTTGATCGTTTTTAAACCTGTTTATCACTCCTTGAATGAGATGGGCGATATTAGCGTTTTCCCTTATGATTTTATCAATGTTAAGTTCAAGGCGTGAAAGTTCAAGGTATTCATCAAGAAGCTTGATGTGGTTGTTTATCGCCGATTCAGCGATATCAAGTATGAGTTTTTGATCTTCCGTCAATTCACCGAATTTATCTTTGAGTGCGAGTTCAAATGTCGCTTTTATAACCGAGATGGTATTTTTAAGGTCTTGGACGAGAAGGTATGTAAATTCAGAGCGAAGTTTTTTAATTTCGTCATTTGCCTTTTTTATCTTCAAGACGGTGCCGACACGAATTAAAAGCTCCTCAATGTTCACCGGCTTTGGCAAAAACTCCGTCGCACCAAGTTCAAAAACTGTCCTAACACTATATGGATCTGAATTTGCGGAAAGGATTATAACTGGTATATCTCTCGTTTCAACATTTGATTTTAAAATCCTCATCGCTTCGTATCCGTCCATAACTGGCATTTGCAGGTCAAGAAGTATAACATCTGGTTTTGAACTTTTCGCAAGCTCAACACATTCAGCGCCATTTTCAGCACTTACAACTTCATATCCCTCGTCTTGGAGGAAAGTTGAGAAAATGAGGCGTGTTGTTGGCTCATCCTCAGCTATTAAAATTTTGTCGGGCACTTCCAAACTAAATTTTGTTTTTTCATATGATTTTAACACAAATCCGAAAAAATTTCAAGTTTTTGCTTTAAAAAGGTCAAAGCGTTAATTTTAACAGAGGAAAAATTTTGAAGTCAAGGAAATGGAAAGCTTCTTCGTTGATCCGAAAAACATAAGAAATGGGCTGGCAAAGATTGAAGGCGAAGAATACCATCACCTCGCTCATTCGTTAAGAAAGAGGGTTGGGGAAAGGATACTTCTTTTTGATGGGAGCGGTAAAGTTTACATGGCAACGATCACCAAAATAACAAAGGAATACGCTGAATGTGAAATCATTAATGAAAATTTTATGCTTGGTGAAATTGAAGCTGAAATCGCCGTGGCACAAGCAATTTTAAAAAATACGGATAGATTTGAATTCGCGATTGAAAAACTAACCGAAATCGGCATAAAAAGGATAATCCCGATCATCACATCAAGGGTTATATCACCGAAATCAAAAATAGACAGATGGCAAAAGATAATACTTTCCGCCTGCAAACAATCAAACAGAGCAATTATACCTGAAATAGACGAACCGATTAAGTTTGACGAACTCCTTGAGATATCATCCAAGTTTGAAATAAAAATCATATTTCACGAGAGCGAGTCAACGGAATTTAAACGAGGTTTTCTTTTTGATCACCTCAAGAAAATTAAAAATGCAAATTCAATCATACTTGCTGTTGGTCCTGAAGGTGGTTTTACAGAAGATGAAATTTCAAAAGCGGTTAGATTTGGGTTTGAGGTTGTCTCACTCGGACAAAGAAGATTACGCTCCGAGACAGCAAGTATAGTTGGAGCTGGGGTCATAGCCCAATTCATATTTGCAAATTTAAAAAGAAAGGAAATTGAAGATTGCAGAAGGTAGTCGCAAAAGACCTGAAAAAGCATTTCAAAACTGGGAAAAAAATTATAAAAGCAGTTAACGGTGTTGACATCTCAATAAAAGAGGGTGAAGTTGTAGCGCTTGTTGGGGAGTCAGGCAGTGGCAAATCAACGCTCGGGAAGTTGCTTTTAAAATTAATTGAACCGGACGCCGGTGAGATATTCTTCAACGGGATGAATATAACCGACCTTGATAAAAATGAGATTAGACCTTTGAGGAGAAAAATGCAGATGATATTTCAAGACCCGTTTACTACCTTTAACCCCATTTATAAAATAGGGACACAAATAATTGAAGCGATCAAGTTTCACAAAATTGTTGATGAAAATTCAGCAGAAGATTATCTCGCGGAATTTATGAGGATGGTTGCGCTTCATCCAGATATATTGAAAAAATATCCACACCAATTGAGTGGCGGTCAACTACAAAGATGTGCCATCGTCAGAGCGATTTCACTAAAACCAGAATTTTTAGTCTGTGATGAAATCATATCAGCACTTGATGTCTCGGCTCAAGTCCAAATAATTGACCTTCTGAAAATGCTTGAAGGGGAACTGAAACTAACGATACTATTTATAACGCACGATATAGGAGTAGCAAGAAGAATTGCAAAAAATGCACTTGTGATGAAGGATGGTAAAATAGTTGAAAGTGGAGTTATTGAGAAAATTCTCTACGATCCGAGCGAGGATTACACGAGGAAATTAATAAGTTCTGTCTTAAGCATCAAAAAATAAAAACAACATCACAATGAAATTAAAATCAATCAACCCCGCAACACTTGAGGTTTTAGCTGAAATTGAAACGACGCCAATTGACAAAGTTTTTGAAATAGCGGAAAAAGCACAACTTGCTTTTAAAAGCTGGTCATCTAAAACAATTGATGAAAGGTTGGGACTTTTAAAAAGGGCGAGGGGAATTTTTTATGAAATTAAAGATGAACTTGCAAGATTGATAACGCTTGAAAATGGTAAACCGATAGTTGAATCATATTCAATGGAAATTTTCCCAACGCTTGACCTCTTTGACTTTTACATAAAAAACGCCAAAAAAATTTTGAAAAGGAAGAAAGTTCGCTCCCAAATCCCCTTGTTCTGGATCAAAAGAAATTACATACATTTTGAACCGCTCGGTGTTGTCGCTGTGATTTCACCGTGGAATTACCCGCTTTTGCTCCCAATTGCTCCGATAATATCTGCACTCGTTGCCGGTAATTGTGTTATTTTTAAACCTTCTGAATACACGAGCTTGATTGGGTTGAAGATTGCTGAAATTTTCCATAAGGCGGGATTTCCAGATGGCGTTTTTAATATCGTCATAGGTTATGGTGATGTCGGCGAAGCACTCGTGAATTCAAACATTGATAAAATTTCCTTCACTGGAAGCACAAAAACAGGACGCCTAATTATGCAAAATGCAAGTAAAAAACCAATCCCAGTCACACTTGAACTTGGTGGCAAGGACCCGATGATCGTTTTTGACGATGTTGATATTGAAACTTCAGCCACATCAGCTGTATGGAGCGCATTTGCAAATGCTGGGCAAACCTGCGTCTCGGTTGAGGTCTGTTATGTCCATGAGAAAATTTTTCAAGAATTTGTTGAAAAAGTCGTTGAGAAGACAAAAAAACTTAAAATTGGCAACGGACTTGACCCAGATGTTGAAATAGGTCCAATAAACAACGAAAAACAGCTCAAGATAATTGAAAACCAGATTCAAGACGCGATTTCAAAGGGAGCGAAGATACTAACTGGAGGCAAAAGGATAAAACCAAAAGATAAAAACGGAAGTGAACTTGCAGGCTATTTCTTTGAACCGACAGTTATAATTGATGTTGACAATTCAATGCTTTTAATGAAGGAGGAGACATTCGGACCTGTCCTACCGATATTAAGTTTTAAAGACGAGGATGAAGTCGTTGAAAAGGTAAATTCAAGCGAATACGGACTTTCAGCAAGCGTTTGGACCAAAGATAAAAAAAGAGCAGAAAGGGTCGTTGAGAAAATAAAATCGGGCTCTGTCCTTGTTAATGAATGCATCGTCCATTACGGGGATGCAAAAGCACCGTGCGGAGGTGTAAAGTCAAGCGGTTTCGGTAGAGTTCACTCCGAATTTGGTCTCTATGATATGGTCAATATAAAATTTGAAAGCTTTGATTATATCTCATCATACCGACTTTGGTGGTACGGCTACGATGAGAAACTTTTAAACACGATGAAGAAAGCGATCGCTTTTCTCTACTCGCCTTCGTTAACTGAAAAGTTGAAATCAGCGCCGGGTCTTCTTTTAAACCTGTTCAGAAAAAATGAAAGCAAAATATAGAGATTTCACCTCTCTGAGTTTAACTTTACGATGTAAACTCCTGTGAAATATCCAATCGCAGAACCAAGGAATACATCCGAAAACCAATGTTGATTGTTATAGACCCTCGCCAAAGCGGTTAAAACAGCTGGTGTGTAAATTATCGCTTTTACAATTTTATTTTCAAATCGTGACGCTAAAACACTTGAAATCGCAAACGAAAGGGTCGCATGCCCGGATGGAAGCGAATAATATGGGTTACCTTTAAAACTAAACGGGCGGAACTTAAATTTATCACCGCTCACAAAAGGTCTTTCCCTTCCGAAGGCGACTTTTAAAACAGTTGTAACCGTCCCAGCGAACACCCCTGATTCAAAAACCATTAGTCCTGTCTCTCTTAATTCTCCTTCGTTAAGCAAAAGCCCGCTCAAATAAAGCGAGCCTGAAATTACACCGAAAACCCAGACAGTGCCATAATAACTGTCAATTTTCATCAGCGTTGTAAAAAAGTCATTGTCAATTTTTTGAATATCTTTGTTTAAGTGATCAAATCCAAAAAGAGCTATTGTCCCAAATCCAACAAACGCCAAATTAACACGATCGCGAGCATTGAAATTTAACGGCGCAGTAAAATAATTTTTTGCATTCTTTGAGAACAATTTTATATCCGCGCTGACTCTGTCATACAAACCTTGAGCGAAAGAGACTTGAAACGAAAAAATGAACAGAAGAAGTAAATTTCTCATCTTACCGAGAAAATTTTTTAATAAAAAACCCCGACCGTAAAGTCGGGGCTTCAAAGACCTCGCGATTTAATTCTTTATGACTCTTTCAAAGCGTTTATAAGTTCTTGGACCATTTTCTTCGCATCGCCAAATAACATCAATGTGTTATCAGCTGCAAAAAGTGGATTTGGTATGCCAGCAAACCCAGGGGCTAAACTTCTTTTGATTACAACAACTGTTTTTGATTTATCAACATCAAGTATTGGCATCCCAGCGATCGGGCTATTTGAGTCGGTTCGTGCAAGCGGATTTACAACATCATTTGCACCAATCACAATTGAAACATCCGTCTGTTCAAATGTCGGGTTTATTTCATCCATTTCTTTTAATTTTTCATATGGTATATTCGCTTCAGCTAGAAGAACATTCATATGCCCGGGCATCCTTCCAGCAACAGGGTGAATTGCGAATTCAACTTCTATACCTTTTGATTCAAGGATTTTCATAAGGTCGCGAATAGCAAATTGCGCTTGCGAGACAGCCATACCGTAGCCGGGGACAATGACAACTCTTCTTGCATTTTCAAGCAACATAGCAACTTCTTCCGGTGTTGCGGACTTTATCTTCCCACCATAAATTTTGTCCTCGTCGGTCTCTGCGACAATCTCACCGAAACCTCCAAACAAAACATTCAAAAGTGACCTATTCATCGCCTTGCACATAAGATTAGTCAATATAATTCCAGAGGCACCGACCAAAGAACCAGAAATTATCAAAACATTATTGTTCAAAACAAAACCCGTCGCACAAGCAGCTAATCCCGAATAAGAGTTCAAAAGCGATATAACAACTGGCATATCAGCACCACCTATCGGAATCGTAAGCAAAACGCCAAGAACGGAAGCAGAAGCAGTCAAGTACCAGTAATAATTCATTTCCCTTTCCGTCCCAAAAATAACACCGAAAACGATTGACGCTAAAAGGAACAAAACTTTTACAAAATGTTCACCTTTATAACGGATGGGTCGTTCTTCAATCAATCCTTCAAGCTTTGCAAAAGCCACTAAACTTCCCCAGAAAGTCACAGCACCAATTATCCCTGATGCTACGGTTGCAACTGTTTCTTGAGCCCCCATTGTTTTTCCTACTTCTACCGCCTCAATAAATGCAAGCGCAGCTACTAAAGCTGATGCACCACCACCAAAACCATTAAAAATAGCAACCATCTGAGGCATTGATGTCATCGGGACCTTCAAAGCAGATATAGTCCCAACGACAGCACCAATTAAAAGACCGAGAATTATAAGCTCATAACTTACAATTGCTTTATCCATTAATGTGACGACAATTGCTATCAACATCCCAAGTGCACCGAGGAGATTCCCCCTTACAGCTGTTCTCGGATGCGACAAACCTTTCAGAGCGAAGATAAATAATGCAGCTGAAATTAAATACGCTATATTTACAATTGCCTGTGGCATAGCAGGTTCTTTTTTGTTTTAATTAAAGCGTTATTTTTCACTTTTTCTATCGGTCTTAGGTTTCTGGAACATTTCAAGCATTCTATGTGTCACAAGGAAACCGCCAACGACATTGACTGTTGCAAAAGCAACAGCAATAACACCAAGCACAGATGCAAGCGTTGTATATTTAGCACCAGCTGCGATTAACGAGCCAATTATCGTGATTCCAGAAATCGCATTTGAACCAGACATCAAAGGAGTATGTAAAATCGGTGGGACCTTTGTTATAACTTCAAAACCGACAAATAAAGCAAGTACAAAAACTGTTAGAGCCGGAATGAAGGTGTCCATGTTCGTTTTGAAAAATTTTGTTTTTAATCAAAAATTGAATTGACAACTTTACCATCCTTCGTAAGCAATGTGCTTGACAAGATATCGTCCTGCAAGTTTAGCTCAATTTTCCCATTTTTAATGAAAAGCATGCAAAAGTTCGTTATGTTTTTTGAATACATTTGACTTGCGTGGAATGGAACACTCGCCGGGACATTTACAGGTCCAATTATCGTCACACCATACTTTTGGATGGTTTTCCCAGCTTCGGTCAATTCACAATTTCCTCCTCTTTCAGCAGCAAGGTCAACTATGACAGAACCGGGTTTCATCCCCTTAACCATTTCTTCAGTGATCAAAACGGGCGCTTTCTTACCCGGAACAACAGCGGTTGATATGACAACATCACTTTCAGCTATGACCTTGGTCAACATTTCCCTTTGTTTTTTGTAAAATTCATCACCCATATCTTTTGCATATCCGCGTTTATCTTCCGCTTCTTGGGTTTCAAGTCCAAGTTCAACAAATTTAGCGCCCAAACTTTCAACTTCCTGTTTCGTTGCCGGTCTGATGTCATAGGCTCTGACTACAGCTCCAAGACGTTTTGCGGTTGCAATCGCTTGAAGTCCCGCAACCCCAGCACCTATAACAAAAACCTGCGCAGGCAAAATCGTCCCAGCAGCTGTTGTAAGCATCGGGAACATCTTCGGAAGGTAATTTGCTGCCATAAGAACAGCCTTGTAACCGGAAATTGTCGCCATTGAAGATAGAACATCCATTGTCTGAGCCCTTGAAGTCCTCGGCAAAAGTTCAAGCGCAAAAGAGATCACCCCTTTCTGAGCCACTTTTTCAACGATCTCCTTCGCAAAGAACGGCTCCATAAATCCAATCAAAATTTGACCTTCCCTCATCAAAGCAATATCCTTGCTCCCTTCAAAGGGATTTGCCCCAACAGCACGCACTTGAAGAATCACATCAGCATTTGAAAAAATCTCTTCCCTGCTTTTCACAATTTGCGCTCCTTTGCTAAGATATTCCGAGTCCAAATAACCAGCCCTTTCCCCAGCCCCAGATTCAATTAATACCTCAGCCCCAGCTTTTTGAAATTGAGAGATGTTAGCAGGTATAAGTGCTACTCTTGTTTCTCCCGGATAGGTCTCCTTCGGGACTCCAATTTTTATCATAGGTTCTGATTTTTTATTTTGAAATTTGCATTCAAAATTAACAAAAAAATCCAGCTTTTCAAAATTTCCCCGGGAATTTTATAACAGCGCCGTTAATCCCGCGCGCCTCTTCACTACAAAGATAACCTATAAATTTAGCCAAATCGCTTGGGTCAACCCAACGAGTATAATCAGCCCCGGGCATAGCTTCTTTATTTTCTTGTGTCGCAATGATACTTGGCAAAATCACATTGCAAGTTATATCAAAATCCTTAACCTCTTCAGCTATAACCTCCGTTAAAGCTATCAACGCAGATTTTGAAATAACATAAGCCCCTCGCCCCGGGGACGGTCTCAAAGCAAGTAAAGCAGAAATGTTCACAATTCTTCCCGACCTCTTCGGTATCATATCCCTCAAAGCCCACTTTGAACATAAAAAAGCGGAACGAAGGTTCATATCAAGCATCTCATCAAATTCATCCTCTTCAAGCTCAAATATCATCTTTCCCTCGCGATAACCACCAACACAATTTATCAAAAAATCAACCCCGCCACTTTTCCTAACAAGCTTGAAAATCCTCTCAACCTCCCTTTCAACTGTCAAATCAGCTTTAACGCCGATAAGATTTTCAACCTTTTGAAATTCCTTATAAACCCTCTTGAACTTTTTCTCATCTCTATAAACTGCGAAAACACGAGCTCCAACGCTAATGAAATGCTTGACAACTTCAAATCCAAGCCCACCCGTTGAACCGGTGACGACAACATTTTTCCCATTAAACATATTCAAACGCTGTTTTTGTTTTGAATGTATTTTAAACCTGAAGCAGTGTTAAATACGATAACAACCTCATCACTTTTTATAATCCCGCTTGCGACAAGCTTTTTAACACCAACAACACTTGCTGCACCCTCCGGGCAAAGCAAGATACCTTCCATTTCAGCGAACTCCTTTTGCATCTTAAATATCTCATCATCTTCCACCTCAATCGCTAACCCATTGCTATCACACAGAACTTGGAGTATCAATCTATCTGCAAACGGTTTTGGAACCCTTAAGCCGTAAGCAATTGTCTTCGCATTTTCCCAAAAATCAGCCCTTGGTTTATTCTCACGAAATGCTTTTACTATAGGAGCACATCCCGAAGATTGAACAGCAACCATTTTCGGTAACCTTCTTTCTATCAATCCAACTTCAATCATCTCATTTATCGCAATCCAAATCCCAATTAAACCCGTTCCACCACCAGTTGGATAAACTATCCAGTCGGGAACTTCCCAACCAAGTTGTTCAACGATTTCAAAACCGAGCGTTTTCTTCCCCTGAAGCCGATACGGTTCTTTCATCGTTGAAATATCAAAGTAATCAACTTTTTGTTTTATCAACTTGACAGCGTCAGAAATCAACCCGTCAACCAATTCAACTTCAGCACCGTAAAATTTGCATTCATCTAAAATTAACTTAGGCGTATCTCTTGGTGCACCTATGAAGCACTTTATTCCCGCCTTCGCACAATAAGCACTTAAAGCGCTTCCTGCGTTCCCAGCCGTTGGAACAGAAATTTTATCTACGCCAAGCTCAACCGCCTTTGAAACAGCGCACGACATTCCTCTCGCTTTAAACGATAAAGTTGGGTTAAACGACTCATCCTTTAAAAACAAATTCTTCAAACCAATTTCTCCACCAAATCGCTCAAGCTTTAAAAGAGGAGTCCATCCCTCACCCAAACTTACAATTTTCCTTTCATCAATTACAGGCAAAAATTCAAAGTATCTCCACATCCCATTTGATCTCTTACTAAATGTCTCTTTACCAACGCTTTTCCTTATACCGTCAATATCATAAACTGCGATCAACGGCTCGTTGCACAATTCACAAAATTTTTGAATTTCCCTGTGGTCAAATATCCGACCACAAACCGAACATTTTAAATGCAAAATATACGAGCGCATTAAACCTCAAGATTTATTTGTGATATAGTGCGTTATAAAAGCCCCATCAACGATTTCAAATAGCAAACTCAATTCTTTAACCTTACCCTTGCTTTTCAATTCAACAGCATCTTTAAAAATTTCATCAAAATTGACCCTTTTATTAACAAATTTCAAAAAATCTGCAAGCACAACGCTCACCTTCTTGAAGTTTTTCGCCAATATAAAAAGAGGCAAAGTTCCAGCTTTATTCAAAATTGAACCATCCTCAAAAACAGCATCACAGCCAGTGACAACCAAATCAACTTTCTTCACAACATAACTTAAACCAAAATCATTCACAACGGAAACATTGAACCCGCTTTTAAAAAGTAAATCAGCCATCTTCTCCCCCTCACACCTCGGACATGAACGAAAAACATAAACCTCGTTTATAAAATCCCTCGCTTTAACAAGCGAATTAAAAACCGTCCCGCTGTGACTTAAAGTCGCAATTGAAACCTTCCCCCTTTCACTGAGAAATTGCCTGAAACCTTCCGCCACCCTTGAAGCTGAATTTTCAAATCTCTCCCTTAACGAAAGAATTTCGCTCAAAATTTCTTCCTTATCCCGAACCTCTTTTGAAAAGCCATGGACTATATCAATCAAATTCCGAAGTTGAAACAAAAGCGGATGATGTTTCCTCAATTCAACCCCGATTGAAATTAAAAACGAATCAAAATCTCCAACGCTGTCAACTTCCTCAATCGCATCAATCAAGACGGCGAACAATTTCGTTGTTAAAACAGACGCCCCCGATTTTTTATCTCTGTAGATCGCTTTTAATTTCCTATCAATCCTACGACTTCTCACATCAAATTTTCCCCTTTTCCCTTGCGAAGATGAAATAGGCGGAAACAAGAACAAAAAAGGAAATCAAAGTTGATGCAATGAAACTCTCAGATGGATTCAACCCCTCACCTTTTATCACTATTTCGGATGGAAATTGCGCTTGAACTGGAACTTGCTTTTTTCTCGGTTGATAAACTCCAACCTCACGCACACCTGTTATCTCAAACTCAAAGTAATAATCATAGATTTCTTTTTCCGTTTCAACTGGAATATAAATTCCGACTCTCTTTCCGACATTGCTGTAAATTTCTCTAATTTTTTCGCTATCGTTAAAATCAACCACCGGATAAAGCCAGCCAACCTCATAATCACCAGAACTTGTGAAAACATTATCCGCTGGAGCAAGATGTAGGATAACGAAAGTGTTTGGGAAAACATCTATCTGCTCGGGCTTTAAACCAACAGGTGAATAATTCAACTCGTTAATATAGTTAAAGTTGATAACCTTGGACGATTTCATACCGATGAAAATTTGTGCCTCGTTCAAGTTCAACCAGATTTTTTCACTTGTTTTATTTTTCAATCTCAAATGAATAAAAGAATCATCAATCACAAAATCAACCCCGATATTTTGGTCAGAAAAATAAAGCTTATCCCTTACGACTGGCTTGATGATTCTGTAAACATACTCGTATTTTTTCCCGTAGGGAAAGACCTTGTGGTTTTCTTTTTGGGGTGGTTTTTCAATGACTTGTTTTGAGCTGGTGCAACCCAATAAGAAAAGCAATAAAACAAAAGAAAATTTTCTCATTTTTAAGGCATTGCGAATTTATTTTCAAAACCTATATCGCAATGTCAAAACAAAACTCCGAGTTGAGTTCTCCTCATCGGTGACTAAGCTATAATATGAATTCCCAAGACTATAACTATATTGTGTGTGGATTGTGCTCCATTTGCCCGTCACGTAAGCGAAATCAACAAGGAGCGTCTTTTGTAAAAGAACGCTTAAACCGAAACTTAAATACTTGATAGACCTACTTGTGATTCCTTTGTCTTCAAGATAAGGTGATGGTCGGTAAGAGTAACCCATCCTTAACTTAACCTGTTCAAAAAAAGGAAGCGTAACTTCCACACCACCATTCAAAATAAATGTCTCAGTGAAAATCTGCTTTATTTCCCTATTCAGCTGAACAAGGTCTGGATTATTTTTAAACTCCATTTGTCTCCAATCAACATAAACAACATCTCCAGCTACCAAGACGACATCTTTTAAGTTAAAAGACATACCAGCGCCAAAATAAAAAGGTGACACAACATCATATCTTGAAACCCCAGAGTAAGAATAAGAAAACGAATCGCCATTATCAAAAGAGCTTTCACCGCTCCTTGAATAGTTCTCTTTAACACTCAATGACATCGGTAATCTCGTCATCAACCCAAATCTAAAAGTCCTGCTTCTATACATCAAACCAGCATTTGCAGAGAAACCACTGACGCTTGCATCTATCAAATCTGAAACTGTCAAACTTTTAAAATCCCACGGGTAATCCCTGTAAAAATTTCTAACATCACTCTCAATAAATTGGCGATCGTATTTATAACTTCCAGTTACAATTGCCAATGTTAATCCAACCGATAAATTTTCCGCTATGTCAATTGCCCCGGAGACGAACCATTGATTTAAACCGCCACTTTCATATAATGTTATCTTTTGTTGAACATTGCGCAAAATTTGGGTCGCCCCGGTTGAATCTTCAAGTCCGAGATTCCAAGCAAGGTCAAAATCGGGGTTTGGGTCATAAAGTGAAGGAACTATTGAACTTTCTGAGTTGAAAAGTGAAAGGGATAATGTCCCTGTGAAATCCGAGACCTTTGCGTATCCACCGGCAAATACCAAACTCCCGCGTATAGTTGGAACCGGCATGACAAGTGCAATTGTCCCAAGCGATGTGTTTGTATTTTCAAATGAATTTGAATATCCCGTAACCCTTGACAAATTTTTCAAACTGAAATAATTCAAACCACCAGCAAACTCAAATCTTTTTATCTGCGCAAGCCCAGCTGGATTCCAGAATATAGCCGAGTAGTCATCTGAGACACCAATATAAGAAAATCCAAGCCCAATAGCTCTTGCCCCAAGACCGAGATTTAAATTTGAATACCTCAAAGCATCGTCAGGAAATTGCGAATAAGCGAGGTTGAAAACGAAGAACAATATCGCTGTTAATTTCTTCATTTTCTTCTTGAACCAATATTTCTTTTTCCTTCCTTGTTTTGTTCGCTTTCTTTATTCTGCTCTCGGGAGTTCCCATCCGATGAACGCAAATTGCCAAGACTTCTTGCCCCTTCGGAATTCACCTCACTTCCCTTGCTAATTGAACCGGTTGACGATGATTTTGAAGAGGAATCCGAACCCGATGGTGTCCTTGAAGGCGGTGGCGAAAACGACTCGTTTGACGGTGTCCTATGTGTCCCAAACTCACGCACTCTTTCAAAAACCGAACCAGTTGAAGAACCAGTATCTGCTTCCATATTAACCCAAGAAAACCACCAAGGATAATTGTAATAAACCCAAGCCGATGCATCCTGAGATGGCATCAAGTCATAAAAATAATCAAGGTCAGCCCTTGAATGACAACCTGAACAATTGCTCCTATAACTCACATGTGAAGTATAAACCCCACCGGAGGAATCTTCATAATTCACCTCAGGATGTTTTATAATTGTATAACAGCCAGCGAAAATCAAAAGGACGAAAATTAAATTTCTCATTTTCTTCTATTCCCTGTTTGTCTCCTCCCTTGCGTTACAGTATTATCACCTTGTCCGGAACTATTAGATGTTCCTGAATAATGCGGTGTTAAACCGATCCGGGGCTGAAAGCCTCGGGAATCTTCAATCAACATACTTCTGCCAGTGTTATAATCTCTATACAATTGAATTTTTGAGGTCCTGTTAGAACCGCTTCTGCGTGGGGGCGTTGAATCATTTCTCGGTTTCTGTTCTTTATCCCCAGACCTTGGTTCAATTCTTGGCGCAGATGTCCCTCGTGATGAACCTATATTTCTCGGTGATTCACTTCTTACACCACCCCTTTCAACCCCGGGTGTTTCTCTACCTGAAGACCCGGACGGTTTTCTCAAAGTTCCCTCAGTAGAACTTCCTTGAACATTGCCACCCGAATTTATTGCAGGCGCAGACCTCGTCGGCGGAGAGAAAGTTACACCTGTTTCATCACTATTTCTACTCTCACCCGAACGCGTTGAGCCGAAGTTTCTCGTCCTATAAACGATCGCCTTGCCACCGGAGACAGGATAATACGGATTATTAATCACAATTATAATCGGAGCCCTATACCACCACGGGTAATAATACCATCCCGGGAAATAAAGATATGAATAGTATCTATCCCACCAATACCAATCCCACCACCAATATCTATCCCACCAAAACGGGTCATAATACCACCACTCACCCCATCCAACGACGAACCCTGGCGTATAATACCTGAAGAAAAGGTAATATCTCGGATAAGGAAGGTAATAACGATAGGTGTAACCTTGATAATACCAAAAATTGTAATCGTCGGTGTAGTAGGAATAATTTTTCTCTTTTTTGCTCTCAAAACTCTGATAGCCCTCATCTTCCCTTATAGTTCCGATCTGTGTATAACACCCCCAAAGGAAAAGCGTTGCAAGAGCGAGAAAAATTAATTTTTTCATGGCTCACACCTCCAAAAATATCTTAAAGTTCCTTTTCAAATACTTTAACAAAACAAAAAAGCAAAAAATTCTTCAAAGTCCCTGAATATACTCAAGTTTCACAACCCTTGAATTTCCCGGGTCTTTATTCACAAGTATATCTTTCCAATTAAACTCAATCGTGAAGCCACTCCCAAGCGACCACCTTATCCCAGCGTTTAAATAACCTTTCCCAGAGCCAAGTGCATTTGCAGAATTATCATTCACAGCGAAATTATATTCAACGGAAAAAGTTATATCTTTCCCTATCGTTTTATCAAAGCCAATGTAATAATTCAGCGACTTATCTCCGTCATCTTTTTCAAGTGAATAATTAATCCCACCGTGAACGGATGAATATCCTAGGAACTTAAACGACTTACTCGCAACAGCATAAAACCCAGGCGATTTAAATTCATATCTTTTCAAACTATCAATATACCCCTCTCTTCCCTGCGAATCAAAGCCAAGAGCGATCGCTGGAAAATTCAAGCTTTCATCAATTATCCTTATCTTCAAATTCACCCCGGGAAGTCTATACCAATTCACATTTCCATTGCCGATTATCTCTGTCCCGCCGTAAGAGATACCAAAATTCAATCTGTTAAATGCAGATGCGGTAAGGCGAAGCATTAGACCGCCATCTGCGAAAAAATCAGCATCAAGTGCCACACTATTTGATTTCAAAAGCCCAGCCGTTGGCATATCAACGATAAATCTTTGCTGAAAATTTGCCGATGCCCCAGCTGAACCTTGCCCACATAAGTAGTTGGCTAAAACAACAAACAAAACCAAAAACCTCAAGACCAAACCCATTTACAAAACTCCTTTAAATTTGAATGCTACACTAAAAATAGCAAAAAAATTAAAACTTTTCAATTCCTTAAAAGCGCAGTCAAGCGAACCTTGAAAATCTTATAAATTTTTGATAACTTTTTTGAAAAAAGGCGCACCAATATGAAAAAGATATTCCCGTTAATTTTAGCTCTTGCGATTTTCCAACCGTTACAATCTCAACATAAACTCGGTCTTGGCGTTTATCTTGGAGCACCAACCGGCATAACAGGTAAATTCATTCTTTCAAGTTCAAACTCATTTGACTTAACCTTAGCGTGGCGTTTTAACGATGCTTTATTCCTACAAGGACATTATGTCTTCAACTTGAATGAACTTCAAAAATACGGCGACGGAACTTTTAATCTATACGCAGGACCAGGTTTATTTTTCAGAGCCTCTTCAAAGAAAGATGACTTCATCGGTGCAAGCGCTAATCTCGGTGTGAACTTTTTCCTGAAGAAAAGATATGAATTTTTCATAGAAATCTCACCAAAACTTGGACTGATCCCAGGAACGGATTTTGACATAACCGGCGGAATTGGATTTAGATTTTTCTTCTAAATTAAATCCGTTCGCTAAAATGAAAAAAATAAAACTTCTTGAAATAGCCCATGCAAGATCGGGTGATAAAGGAAATTCTGCAAATATCGGCTTGATAGCAAGGAAACCAGAATATTATCCCCTGCTTGTTGAGAAAGTAACCGCAGAAGTGGTAAAAAAACACTTTGAGGGAATTTGCCTTGGTGAAGTTGAAAGATGGGAATTGCCAAACCTTTACGCTTTAAATTTCCTCCTACATGATGCACTCGCGGGCGGTGGCACCATCTCGCTAAGAAACGATGCACAAGGCAAAACACTTGCCTTCGCCCTCTTGCGACTTGAAATTGAAGTTCCCGATGACTTTGAGATAAAATAAAAGTTCAAATATGGGGAAAGTTGAAAAATTAATCAATGAAATGGACAAGCTCTTGAGCATTATAAATTCAAAAAATCCATCAAATGCTGGTATTGATCTGCCTTCTGACGATTAGTTCAATATCTCAAGCTCAAAAAATTGATCACATAAAAAAGTATGCTGTCTGCTACGCAAAAATAACCCCTCAAGAAACGAGCGGTTTTGAGCTTTTAATACTTGACCCCGACATCTACACTAAAGATGAAATCCTTGACTTTAAAAAAAGAGGCGTTAAAACGATCGCCTACCTTAACATCGCAGAATTTGAAACATACCGAAAACCTGCTCTCCCAGAGTCAATAATTATCAGTAAAAATCCACTATGGGAAGGACATTTTTATGTTGATATAAATTCACGAGCATGGGAGGATTACATCTTTTTTGATAGGATTCCGAAAATAATATCAAAGGAATTTGACGGCTTCTTCATTGACATGGTTGACATCGTGAGCATTTTCCCGAACTTTGAAGATAAAATCATTGATTACATAAAAAGAATAAAAATCCAAAACGATGACAAAATTTTGATCATAAACAACGGTTGGGTCTTGCTTGATACATTGAAAAGTTTCGCTGATGCTTTTTTAATTGAAGGGCTATTCACACGCTACGATTTCAAAACAAAAAGATATTTCGTGCGATTTGAAAAGGAATACAAAGACAGAGTTGAAATCCTTAAGAAACTCGGTAAAAAAATTTTTACGCTTGATTTTCTCCCCGAGAATGACAAAAGAAAATACTTCGTCAAATCACTTTCGTTGAAATACGGGTTCACACCTTATATATCAACCATAGAACTAAACAAGATCTACAGATGAAATTTGAAATCAAAGACAGGGTCAGCGCAAATAAAATTTCAGAGATAAGATCAAAGCTGAAAAACTTTTTGCTTTCAAATGAAATTCCAGAAGAGACCGCCTCTGACATTGAACTTGTCATAAGCGAAATGCTGACAAATGTTTATAAGCACTCATATAAAGAGAAAGAAGGCGAGGTGATTGTAAAAGCATCAATTGACGGTGATGAATTAACTATTTCAATCAGGGACTTCGGAGAGAAATTTTCGCCAGCGGATATAAGAGAGCCAGACCCTGATTTCCTCGCCGACCATGGTTATGGGCTTTACATAGCAAGTCAAATAATGGACAAAATTGAATACATCCTGTCACATGAAACCGGGACCGAGGTAATTCTAAAAAAACTGCTTAAAAGTAATGGTTGATGTCTGTCTTATACTTGAGGGAACATATCCTTACGTCGTTGGTGGCGTTTCAAAGTGGACACATGCATTGATAAAAAATTTAAGCCATTTGAAATTTTCAATCGTTCATCTTTATGAGGAAAGGAAAGAAACGATGAAATATCCAATCCCTGAAAATGTTGAATCAATTATTGAGATTGATGTAAAAAATGGTCTAGGTTTCAAATTTGATTTTAGAGATGTTCTTTACCTAATCCCTCGGGCGAAGGTTTATCATTGTCTATCAACTGGATTTGCTGGGGTTTTGGGGTTGCAGATAAAATCGGCACTAAAAAGACCGCTCATCGTAACTGAGCACGGGATTTATTGGAAAGAGCTTGAGTTTGGCGTTTACGAAGTTGAATGCGGATTTAAAATTTTCAAAAGCGAAAAAGAAAAAATGAATATTTGCATCGCACGAAGAGAATTTTTGCGAATATTCAAAGAGATCGCACTTAAATGTTATCTTAAAGCTGACCTCGTGACGACGGTTTGCAAATATAATCTTGAACAACAATTAAGTTTAATCCCTGCGCAAATGGTTGAAGATGTAAAGCATAAATTCAAAGTTATAGAAAATTTCATTGAACCTGGATTTTTTAACCCAGGGGGGAGATCAACCAATGATGAAAAGGTTGTAACTTTCATCGGCAGAGTTGTCCCGATAAAAGATGTTAAGACATTTATAAAAGCAATGCCTTTAATTTCACGGCGCTTTCCAAATGTTAAATTTCTAATTGTGGGCGATCTTACACAAGATAGCAGTTACTCATCAGAATGCATTGAACTCGCTGACTCGCTTGGGGTTTCAGATAAAGTTAAATTCATCGGTGAAGCAAGAGCGCTTGATTATTTAAAATCAACCGATATCCTCGTCCTGCCAAGTGTGAGTGAGGCTCAACCGTTTGTCATCCTTGAAGCCATTGCATCGGGAATCCCAGTTGTCGCAACATCGGTTGGGGGTATTCCAGAAATTCTGAATGAAAGGGGTATTGAATGTGGTCTTTTGTTTGAGGCTGGAAATCATGGAAAACTCGCTGAACATGTAATCAAACTTTTAATAGATGAAAACCTGTGGAAAAAGTTTTCTGAAAATGCTATTAAAAAGGCACAGAAATTCACACTTGAAAATTTTATAAAAAGCTATTCCAAAATTTACAGCGAATTTATAAAGAGCTGACGAAAATGGGCAAAAGACCGGCGGTTTTATTTGAAACAGAGGGGACATATCCATTCGTTGGGGGTGGAGTTAGCACCTGGGCTGATATACTTGTGAATAATCTTCCAGAGTTTGATTTCTACATTTACGCTATCACTGGATTGCCGTATGTTGAATTCAAATATAAATTGCCGAAAAATGTAAAACTTGTCAGACAAATACCGCTTTGGGGTTCGGAGGAACCGTTTGAGGACATCTTCTTTGAGGTTCCGTTTTCAAGCATTTATATGAGAAAAACCAAGGTAAATGAAAGAGCAGTTTTGAGAAAGTTCATCCCAATTTTCATTGAATTTTTGTCCTCATTGATGGACCCATTTTCAAACCCTGAGGATACAGCCGGGTATATATGGCTTATGCATAGATATTTCAGCGAGTATGATTACAAAGAGACCTTTAGAAGTTTTACACTTTGGCAAGAATTCAAACGCTTCGTGATTTTGAAATATATTGAGGATAATCAATTTCTTCACGAGGATGAGATGCCATCAGTATATGATTTAACGCTTGCCATGCGTTGGCTCTATCATTATTTGATGCCACTTTATGTTGATGTCCCTGAAGTAGATTTAAGCCATGCAACAGCTGCGGGGTTTTGCGGGATTCCAAGCGTAGTTGCAAAGATGCGCGATGGCACACCGTTGATAGTCACGGATCA
The DNA here is from genome assembly GCF_900070205.1 of Candidatus Thermokryptus mobilis. Lineage (NCBI taxonomy): Bacteria > Pseudomonadati > Candidatus Kryptoniota > Candidatus Thermokryptus > Candidatus Thermokryptus mobilis. The sequence goes on from NZ_FAOO01000002.1 coordinate 120,995, forward strand.
CGGCGTCTTCGCAAGAGAAAGATACATAGGGATCGGCAGTGAAAAAAGTTTGAGTTTCTTTGCGAAAAAATTTCTCATAAACCTTTCAATACTTGTCAGCAAAATGCTTTACAAACTTGCGGATAAAGTTTTGCCGGTGTGTAGATTCAACACGGTTTGGGAAAGAATCTTCGGCGTTGAAGAGGAAAAGATAAAAGTGATATACAATGGGGTTGATCCGGAGGTCTTTAAGCCGAAGCCAAAACCCCAGAAAAATCAAGGGATACCAACGGTCGTAGCAGCTGCACGGATAATGCCACTTAAAGACATTGAAACGATGATAAAATCGTGTGCAATCGTAAGGGAGGAAATCCCAAATGTTAAGTTTATCGTCTACGGCTCGCTTGATGTTGATCCACTTTATACAAGGAAATGTCAGCTTTTGATAAAACAATTAAAGCTTGAAGATAACTTCATACTTGCGGGACATCATCCAAATCCGAGCGAAATTTACAACGAAGGGGATATTTCAGTTTTATCAAGTATTTCAGAAGGTTTCCCATATACAGTCATTGAGTCAATGGCATGCGCAAGACCTGTAGTTGCGACAGATGTTGGGGGTGTTAGAGAAGCCCTTGAAGGATTTGGAATAATTGTGAGACCCAGGGACCCAAAAGCCCTTGCTGAAGGGATAATAAAACTTCTAACTGACCACGAACTTCGCGAAACCCTCGGAAGAAGAGCAAGGGAGGAGGTCCTCGCAAAATACAGGATAAATTCAACGATTGAGGAATACAAAAAATCCTATTTTGAGGCAATCCAAAAATTAAAAGTAGATGAAAGGGAAGAACTTTCCGTCAAATACTGAAATTGAAAGATTAAAGAAAATTGAAAAGGTCGCTGATGAAGTAATTGAGAAAATTGGCAATCCAGTAAGCCCACTTCAAGTTTCCGCCGTGATTGAAAGCCTAGGATATAGACACGCAGATTGCCCAACCGAATTTGGGAAAAAGAACATTTTTGAGTTAAGTAAGGATGTGTATAAAATTTGCAAGCTGAAAGTAAGAAGGGGAAAAGCCAAGAAAGGGAAAACAAAACAACTTGGCTTTCTTCATTCATTCTGGATTTTTATAAGATATTTTTCTGGTGGAATTGCACTTGGACTCCCTATAGCAAGTCAAATCGCCTTTATCGCCTTCACTGGTTATTCTCTATGGGCGTGGATTAAATTCACTGAACTTCAAGCAACGATTGTTGCTCTGGGAACGATTTTAAGTTTTATCGTCACCGGTGGATTTACACAAGTTATAGGAAGAGAAGTGACATATTACTTAAGCATAGGAAACAAAATAACAGCAAGGGCAATCGCATTTAAACTTTTCAACTACGGGTTTGCAACATCCATCGCCTTTGGCTTTTTACTTTTCATCTTAAATTTAGTTTTTGAAATCTTCCCCAAAAAATTTCTTTTAATAGCCCTCGTTTACTATTTTCTGCTCTCAATCCTTTGGCTTTCAACAAGCTTGATTTATTCGGCGAAAAGAAAACTTGCGGTATTCACAATTCTTTCAATAGGAACACTCGTTGTGATCTGGCTTCACAAGTTCAATTCCCTCAACATACATATCGCGCATATAATTGGTTTGACGACTTCGGATGTCTTAATGACGCTATGGGCAAGGTTTATTTTTAGATTAAAAAAAGGCGAAAAGAAAATCACCTATGTCTCATTAAAAGTTAAAAGGCGTTCTGTTTTAGCTTATGTCAATAGCCCGTTCTTCAAATTTGGGCTTTATTATTTCCTGCTACTTTTCCTTGACAGGTTGATCTCGTGGAGTGCCCCCTCAAAGGGGAAATTTTATCTCTTTTGGTTCAGAACTCCTTATGAGCTTGGGGTGGATTGGGCGTTACTTTCCTTCGGGCTAATGCTAGCCATGCTTGAATATACGGTTAATGATTTCTCAGAAAAACTCATTCCAACGCAAAAGAAATTTCCCGCGTTTGAGATAAAATCTCATAATGCTTGGTATCTTAACTTTTACCTTGTTAAATTTTCACTTCTTGTTATTTTCGGGCTTGCAAGTATAATAGCGGTATATTTAATCGTGATGAAACTCGGTGAGGTGTATCAGCACATAAAAGAAGTAAGGGAATTCTTTTCAAGCCCGATTACATTTAAGGTTTTTTACTTGGCTTCAATTTCATATTTATTTCTCGCTATCGGATTATTGAATAATCTTTTCTTCTTCACCCTTTGGAAACCCGAATTTGGACTTAAAGCGATAAGAAGCGCTCTCCTCGTTGACCTTGTAGTTGGATTGATCTCAAGCAGATTGATAAGTTGGGAATACGGAGTGCTCGGCTTTACACTTGGTTCACTTGTGTTCGCAATTACTACAACTTGGCATATGCTGAAATTTTTAAAAACGATAGATTACCAATACTATTCCGCTTTTTGAGATGTTTGAAAAAGTTCTCTACATATTAAAACTTCATCTCGGCATAGCTTTAATCTCGTTTATCTTATGGAAATTAAGGTTTTGGAGCGAGTGTGATAAGCGGATTTGTTTTTGGAGACATTTCTATTTGTTCTTTACAATTTTGCTGTTCGCATCATCGGTTACGATCGCTTTAAAATCGTTTGACATAATTTTCATAATCTTTCTCATCTTTCTTTTCATCTCGTTTGATTTCTTCGTCGCGAAAAGAGGCAAAAAAATTGAGATTTTTAAAATAACTTTGAATCAAAAAATTTACGACTTGCTTGACGGAAACATCACCTTAAAAGTGAAACTTTTCAAAACGAAACCAAACATAACAAATATCATCGCGATCTTCATCATATATGTGCTTGGGTTATTTATGTGGGTAAAGCCAGCGCTTGAAAACGCTTCATTTTTCAATCTCCACCAATATAATCTCCTTGTCAAAACAACATCAATTTTAACAAACAGCTCTAACTTAACAATTGCAAATCTTGGGATATGTTCACTTTCCGCTTTTTTTGCCTCAATTTTCAATGTAAACCAACATCAAGTGATTCACTTATTCGGTGCGTTTAACTTCATGCTGTTATTTTCCGGGGTTTCCATCTTAACATTTAGGTTGACCAATGACTTAAAATCAGTGATTTTGAGCGGTTCAATTATAGCGTTTGTCTTCCCACATCTTAATTTAGTTTCAAACCCCGTTGAAGGAAGTTCCTTTTTACTTGGGATTTCATGGGCTCTTTTCACCTTATACTTCTGGAAGGATGAAAACCTAAACTTTACCTTCAAACTCGCTGGAATATTGAGCGTATTTTTGATTGACATATTCATCGGATTTATTTTAAGCATCTTGATCTTAACGGGAGAAACTTTTGAAACTTGGAAAAAAGAGAAAAGTTCTCGTTTGATCTTTACTGCTCCTTTAATTTTCCTCTCACTTCTTGTTTTTGAGTTTTATATTTTCCGCCATGACCCCAAACTTATGACCCTCGCTTACGCTTTGCTCTACAATCAAGAGATATCCAGCGTTGTATCCCGAGACATTGGGATATTTTTAATTCTCATCTCACTCCTTGGCTCCGTCATTGGAATTTTCTCCGGGTTGATGTTTTACAGCGTATTAACTTTTACCCTGGTAATATTGATTTCTCTCTGCGAGCTTTCAATTTTAAGCTTCATACCATACGAGCAATTCTACCCGCTTGTGTTTGTTCTCTCAACCCTTTGGCTTTCCTTTTTGATTTCAAAAATTTTAAATCATAGAAAATTTTTGCGCGATGTTATAACTTTACTTACGGCTCTTCTTGTCACGCTCAATGGTCTTCTTGCTGGTTCTGTGAAACTTGATACACCAATTGAACCCGACGAATTCGTCGTCCTTGTTGATAAAATCAGTAAAGATAACCTGCCGTTTTCATTCGCTATCGTCTCCCATCGTGGGACAAAGGCAATGGTGGAAAACTTATCATGGTTTATGGATTGGGAATATTTTGCAAAAAATTATATTTTTATAGATGATGTCAAAAAAATTTACGATGTGGTTTACATACTCGTTCCAGAGAAAGAAGCAATTGACAAGATAAACAAAGCATTTTTACCGCCAATTGAAAATTTACCCGAAGTTCTTGACTCAATTTGTGTAAACTACAAATACGCAAGGGCACAGGTATATTTTAAAGGCAGATATGTGAAAGCTTATAAACTAACGAAGTTGAGAAATGATTGAACGTCTTATAAAAATATACACCGAGAAATTCTCAAAGTTTTCACGAGCCAGGTTTGCTGTATTTGATAGGAACGGAAGGTTAATAGCGAAGACAGGTGAGTTTGAGGATTTTGAGAATGGGATAAAGGTTGATCTTATGTCAAGTTATGGTGAGATGTTTCTCTATGTCAAGCCATCGGAAAACGCAGAAATGGAGATTGAGCTTTTGAAATTTTTATACACTGAGCTTTTAAACTACGAGGGTTATATAGAGCAACTCGTCAAGGAGCTTGCAAACAGACAAGAGGAGCTCAGCATCGTTTATGATATTATAGCAAGGGCAAGTTTGGTATTTGATGAGGCTGAGATAGCGAAAATAGTTATGGGTAAAATCAACTCAATGCTATCACCAAAGGCATGCATAATTGGAATTTTTGAGGGGGATACTTTAAATCAAAAGTATGCAAGCGGTGTGATTAACGGGGATATGAAGTTTGAAGCTGAAAAATTGATTGATAGAGCAATTAAGCAGAGAAATTTTATAATTTTGTCCAGGAAAATGGCTGTCCCGATGCTTTCCGGGGAAAAACCTATAGGTGGAATTTTTGTCTATAGCGATAAAACTGAATTTGACACAACGGATGCAAAACTACTTTTAACGCTTGGGAACTATGCTGGTATTATACTTTATAGGAACCAACTTATTGAGGAGATAAAGAGGGCTGAAGTTGTAAGACACGAGATTGAGCTCGCAAAAAGGATTCAAGAAAATTTGCTCCCCAAGTTCATACCAAGATTTGAAGGTCTTGATATATTTGCACTTATAAAGCCAAGCTCAGTTATAGGCGGTGATTATTACGATTTCATAACGGATAAAGGGAGAAGGATTTTCTTAATAGCTGATGTGTCAGGGCACGGTATAAGCTCGGCTCTTTTACTATCAAGCTTGAGGAGCATTGTGAAATTAATGTATGAGTTTTCAAAGTCCACAGGTGACTTTCTTTCTCTTATAAACGATGTCATTTATAAAGACACCTCTGAAATAGGGATGTATTCAACGATTTTCGTGGGCGAATATAATTCAACTGAGGGAACGGTTACCTATTCAAATGCTGGTCATGTTCCACCTTTATTTTTCAGACGAAGAAATAATGAAATTTTTGAGCTTGAGGTTCATGGAGCACCTGTGGGCTTGTTTGAAGGGGAAAATTATGAAGTCAATCAAATCTTACTTTCAACTGGGGATATGATACTTGCCTTTACAGATGGTTTGACGGAACTGAGAAATGAAAAAGGCGAATTTTTTGGGATTGAAAACCTAAAGAAATTAATCTTTGATACAAGAGATAAATCCGCCTCAGAGATTTGCAATATAATTTATGAAAGCGCTCTGAAGTTCAAGGGAAACGCTGAACAAAAGGATGATATAACATTGCTCGTCATAAAAAAGGTTTAAGGAAGAAATGGCATATAAAATTCTTGTAGTTGATGATGACATAACGGTTCAGCGATTGCTTGAGTTTATCCTGCGTAAACTTGATGTTGAAATTTTAATAGCAGGTGATGGTGAAACCGCAATTGAGATGATAAGAAAGGAGAAACCCGGACTTGTATTTCTTGATGTTATGATGCCTGGTAAAAACGGGATTGAGGTATGTCGCGAGGTAAAACAGGACCCAGAGCTCAAGGACATATATATTGTCATGTTAACCGCTATGGGAGAGGAATCAGAAGTAAGGGCTATGCTTGATTCAGGAGCTAATGAATATGTCCCGAAACCGTTCAGCCCGTCGGGGATAATTGAGATAGTTAAAAAAGTAATTTCGCAAAAGTGATGTTAAGCAAAATCCTTGGGAAAGAGGAAAGGAAGCTTGTTGATGTGTGGAGAGAATTTGGGAAATTTATGTTTTTTGAAAGGTCATCAGCTGAAGGCTTTGAATTTATATTTGATGTGCTTGAGGGTGTCTTTAAAGCGCCAGCTTACTATATTTACTCCGTCTCCGTTTCCGGTGAAGGTTTAATACTTGAAAGCATGCGCTTAAGAAGCGAAAGGATAGATAAACTTGATGAAGAAGTAAGTGAGTCAATAAAAGAGCCAGAGTTAAAGATGGTTTTGAGAGATGAATATAAAAACTTCGGTTACGCTTTGATTTGGGCTGGGGAATTCATAAACATCCCGCTTTATCTTTCTGGCAAATATATCGGAAATGCTTTCTGCGGTCCATATGAACGCGAATCCTTTGACAAGGAAATAATCCTCTGGATGAAAAATTTCTCAGAAGCTTGTGCCATCGCTTTAAGGCAGATAAAGCTTGGGGAGGAAATGCGCTCAAAAATTCACCTTCTTGAGTCACGGGCAAATGTCAGCAAAAAGATGCTTGGCTCAACTCTTGAAATGAATAAATTCTTAAACCTCCTCCTTGAACTTGCCATCACTGCTACAGGAAGCGATGCTGGCTTTATAGCAATGTGGGATGACAAAGTCAAGAGAATGAAATTGAAAGCGAGCAAAAACTTATCCGATGATTTTATAAATAACCTTGACCTAAATCCCGACACCGGGCTCTTTGAATGGGTTGGAGAGGAGATGATAGTTCGCGATTTTGATTTTTTGTTGAAGTTTAAGGTGAATTCAATAATTGCGGTCCCACTTGCCGAGGAGAAGAAATTGCTGGGGATATTTTCACTGATAAATTTCAAGAAATTAAAACAATTTGATGAATTCGCTCTGAAAATACTCTCCTCTTTCGTTGAACAGATAAAAATTGTCGTGCAGAACTTTGACCTGTTCAACCAATTCAGCGAAAGATACTTGAAAACATTGATGGCTTTAGCTGAAGCGTATGATATGAGAAGTGAATTCACAGCTGGACACTCAAACAGGGTTACGAACCTTGCGATTGAGATAGGGAAAAAACTTGGACTTGAAATGGAAAAAATTAGAGAGCTTAAAATTTCGGCGCTTCTTCACGATGTCGGTATGTGCGGTGTCGTTGACATTGGCGAGGGCTATCAAGCTGATTTCAATCATCCGATAATTGGAGCGAGCATGCTTGAAATTCTACCCATAAGCCCAGATATAATTGAAGGTGTTAGAACGCATCAGGAGTGGTATGACGGGTGGGGTTTCCCTCAAGGTTTAAAAGGTGAAGAAATACCGTTGTTTGGCAGAATCCTCGGACTTTGCGAATTTTTCGTTGAGATGTCATCAAATTCAAAGTTAAGAAAAGCCCTCAGCTATTCACAACTTGAAGCAGAGATAAGGCAAAGGTCGGGCTCTCAATTTGACCCTAAAATCGTCTCCGCCTTCTTCTCAGTTATGAACGAAAAAAGGCAAAATGCGGGGACAGATTGGATTGAAGAGTGTTGGAAATTCAAAGGTGAACCGAAAGATGTATGTTCAAGATGTCCTGTCTATGAAAGCAAATTGAAAAAGTGCTGGCAATCGCCCGAAAATATGTGTAGGTTTCACGGCGATTACACTTGCGACGAATGCTTCATTTTCCTTGAATGGATTGAAAGAGTAAAAACAAAAAAATTGGAAAGTAAAATGGAATACAATGTCACGGAAAAAAACAACTACGCAATAGTTAAACTTAAAGGGGAACTTGATGTCGGCAGTTCAATTCAAGTAAGAGAACTATTCAAGGGCTTGATTGAAAAGGGAAAGGTAAATATAATCATTGATTTTTCCGATGTGACTTTCATTGACAGTTCTGGGCTTGGAATTATAGTTGTCGCCTATAGAAACGCAAAAGAAAAGGGCGGAACCATAAAATTTGCAAATGTCAATCAAAGGATAAGAAAACTTTTTGAGATAACGAGAACGGAGAAACATTTTGAATTTTACGAAACGCTTGACGATGCGGAAAGGTCATTTTAAAATACTCTTTCTCATCCCATTTTTAGTTTTTTCAAATTGTAGCGGGAAAAGAAACGAAATCAACTTGACGATACAAAAAAGCGAAAAGCTACTTCTTATATATGACTCTTCTGATCTTTATGCTCTTGAATGTGTTGAAAACGCAAGGATGTCTTTTAAATACGCAAAACTTTTATATGACGAGATAGACCTAAAAAACTACAAAGGTGGCGAACTTTCAAAACTCGGAAATTACTTTGCGATAGTCCTTGCGACCGAATTCATAAAAAAACTTACAAAATCAGATTGCGAACATTTAAAGTCGTTTGTTTCGTCAGGGGGAGGTCTTGCAGTTATTTACCGCGGATACAATGAAAATTTAGCCGACATCTTTGGAGTTAGGATTAGAGATCAAAACCAGCCATTTTTAAAACGTGGTCGTTCGGGTCTTCACTTTAAAAGTGATTTCATCCCTGGTTTAAAAGGGACGGCAATTCCTGATTCAATACTTCGCGATATTTCAATGTTTGATTTCGTTCATGTGGGCGACAAAAATATAATTGCAGCTACATCTTCTGGAATACCCGTGGCTTGGAATTTAAGATATGGCATGGGAAAAGTCACCTATTGGAACTCTTCTATTCTTTCAAATAGGTCTTTCCGTGGTTTCATAACGCAAACGATCGCTTCCGTCTCATCAAAATTTGTTCAACCGATAGCGAATTTTTCTGTCATTTTTATTGACGATTTCCCAACCTCTGTTCCCAATGCGGTAAAAAAGATTATATGGGACGAATTCAAAATGAACTTGGCGGAGTTTCATTTTTTAGTTTTTTATCCCGATATGCTCAAATTGTCAAACGAGTTCGGATTAAAATACACTGCAGGTCTTGTTTTCAACTACGGGGCGAGTATAACGCCACCCTTTCACTTGAATGAGTGGAGGATGGGAAAAGCAAATGTTCTCAGCAAGGAAATTGAAGTTTCAAAAACGATAGCAAAGCAGTTCAAAATCAACCATGAGCTTGGATTCCACGGCTACAATCATACATCTCTTTTAGTTGATGATTGGGGGGACATTGAGAATATGAAAAGAGCTATAGAGTATGCTATGAAAAAGTGGAAAGAGGAAGGGCTTGGAAATCCACCTGTAACATACATACCGCCGATGAATTTAATTGATTCTGTTGGAATTCAAGCGCTTGTGCAGTCGGCTCCATCTATCAAAGTAATCGCTGGACTATACGCTGGCTTTTTTGAACTCGGTCAAAGAAGAGAATTTGGTCCAGAACCTTGGAATGGGAAATTTTATTGTATACCGAGGGTTTCAGCTGGATTTATGATTGATGATTATACGAAGGCGATAATTTTAAGTGCTATTGCGATGTTAGGCGTTTGGACACACTTTGTTCACCCGGATGATGTAATCTACACACCTGAAGAAGTTGAAAATCCTGAGCTTATAAGAAATTGGTTCAGTTTGCCATGGCGTGGGACAAAAGAAGAAGGGCTTTATTTCAAGTTTAGGAACTGGGTCAAAACTTTAAAGGCAAATTATCCTTACCTGAGGTTTATGAAGTGTGAAGATGCTTATGAAGAGATGAAAAGGTTTGACGACTTAAAAATTGAATATGAATTCTCAAACGATGAGATAAAAATCAAGGTAAATCAAAAAGATGCCTTCATCATCGTTCAGTTTGACGCAATTTATAAAGGCGTTGATGTGTTAAACGCAAACATAATTCATTATGGGCAAACATCAACTACTAACTATGTGGTACTTAAAACCGAAAGCGAGCCCATCATTTTAAAATTAAAAACAAAAGTGACAGCTCTGGGATGAGATCTTTTGTTATGGAGTTGAAAAGCACCTTTTTCCATCTTAGTTTTAACATATCTTTCGCTTTCCTTCCTTTATTTCTTTGGGGCTATGTTTTAAGCGGAGCGGATATAACCGCGAGGTTTTGGATTGGGATTTTAATTTTACATCTTTTGATTTATCCCGGTATGAATGGAATTTACGCATATTTTAGCAAAAGAAAGGGTTTGATATCGGGGCTTTGGGACATCAAACCAGCTTCTAAATTTACACTTTTTATTTCCTTGATTTTTGTTTTGGCGGGCGTTTTTACAAGTTTAAGATCAAATTGCTTCTATTCTCTGACAACCTCAGTGATTTTATTCATTTTATTTTCGCTCCCATTTACAGGTATAAAGTCAAAACCCTTCTGGGGTATTTTGGTGATCTCATTTTCTTACGCGATTGCTGGATTCGGTAGTGGATGGCTTTGTGGGAGCAACTTAAATAATTTTTTCAAAGATTTATTCAATATCGTTGGGTTCATCTCGGCGGTTACTTTTGTAGCTGGCTTCTATACTTTATCACTTGTTTACAGAATTTCGGAGGATTCCGAAAGAAAAGGGGACCACTTCATTGAGAATCTTGGGGAGAGTAGATCGTTCGGAATTGCAAAGTTAATGCTTTCAATCGCTGGGATAACCGCAACTGTTGTCGTAGCGGGAAAATTTACGCTTTATGAGTTGATCGGGGTAATACTTTATTTCTTGATCGGTTTTCTCGCTGTTGATAGGTTTGAGAAGAATTTTCATCTCCAAAAAGAGATACAAAATTACAGGACGGTTTTAAGTTTTAACATCACAAACTCAACTGTTCTCTCACTTTATCTGCTTTTTAGAATTATCGCCTCTCACTTTTTGTTTATTGATTGAATGGCGTTGTTGACGATAAGCAGAAGTTCATCAAGTTCAAAGGGTTTGGTTATCAAATAATCAACACCTCTTTTTTTAGCGTCATTCACCGTTATATCAATTCCCCATCCAGTTAACATTATAACTGGGGTATTAGCGTTTTTATCTTTTACTTCTTTCGCTATCACCCAACCGCTGAAGTCGGGAAGTGCGAGGTCTGTGACGACGAGGTCAAATTCATGGACTTTGACATATTCAAGTGCTTTTTTACCATCTCCAGCTTCTGCAATTTTACAACCAAGCCCTGTGAAAATATCCCTCAAAAGATAAAGAACTGATTCATCATCCTCAACGATCAAAACATTTAATTTTTGAATGTTTTCCATTTCTTTTCTTCCTGCTATCCCTTTGGAAGTTTTTTCTCTACTTGCTGGGAGGACAATTATAAATTTTGAGCCCTTTCCAAGTTCACTCTCAACGAGGATTTCTCCGTTATGGCTTTTGATGATCTCATAAGCTATTGAAAGCCCAAGCCCTGTGCCAGATGAACCTTTGGTCGTGAAGAACGGCTCAAAAATCCTTGTCATTGTCTCCGAATCCATGCCAATTCCCGTGTCGGATATATAAATTGCAACTTTCTCATTATTTATGTTGTAAATTCCAACGGTCAACTTTCCACCATTTGGCATCGCTTCAATTGCGTTTAAAATTATATTCACAATCGCTTCCCTAAGCTCAGATGCGTTTGTAATTCCCATTAATCTATCTTCGGGAAAATCCTTGACTATCTCGTATTTGACGCCCTTCAATTCCGCTTCGTCTTTCCATTTTGATTTTGTAATTTCAAGTGCATCCTCAATTATATTTGCAAGGTCAAGGGGGATAAGGTTTGGATGTGTCCTTGGTTTTGAAAATTCCCTTAAACGAGAGATGACCCTGCTTGCGTCTTGCCCTGCTTTTTCAATTAATTCAATTTCTTTTAAAAGCGATTCATCTGTTAATTTGGTTTTAAGAAGTTGCGCTCTGCCGAGGATAGCGCTCAAAAAATTGCTTAATGTATGAACTATACCACCAGCAAGCTGACCAAGCGTCCTCATCTTTTCGGTCAAAAGGAGCTGCTGATGAACTCTTTTTAATTCCTCATACGCCTGACGGAGCGATTTCTCGGACTCTTGAAGTTCAATAAAGTATCTGACCCTTTCAATCGCCACCGCTGATTGATTTGCTATTTGCTCAATGAACGGAATCTCCTCATCAATTTCAAAATCACCACTTATCTGTAATGTCATAACCCCAAGTACTTTACCCCTTGAAAACATCGGCGTGCTTAATATAAAACCACCAGTTTCACTCTCATCAATGAAAAGGTTATATGGCGATGGAATATCCTTCCCTGAATATCTCACACACTTGGTTTTCTTCTCGTAAATTAACTCCTTCCACAACTCATGCGACTTTATGCTGAAACGATAATTCGGATAGGAAATCATAACTCTTCTTCCGTGGATTAAGTAAACATGGGCAAGCCCTTTTAACTGCTCCATCTCTTCGTCGTAGATATCAATGAAAAAACTTTCAACGGGTATAACTTTAACTATGTGATCGTATATTGATTTAACAACTTCATCAATCGTCATGGCAGATGAAAGTTCGGAGCTAAAACTGTGAAGGATTTTAATCTCACTTAAAGTTTTTTGTAACTTTTCCTCTGCTATTTTTCTCTCCGTTACATCGTGCATGACACCTTGGATATACTTAACATTTCCGTTTTCGTCTCTAACAACCGACCAATAAATGCTGATCCATTTCACTTGTCCATCCTTTCTTACGATCCTGAACTCTGTGACCCTCGGAAGCTCGCCTGTTTTGAACGCTTGGTAATTCGCCCTAAGAAGTCGCCAATAATCTTCCGGATGGACGAGATTTTTAGCCCTTACAAAACCATTTAGAAATTCCTCGGCTGTGTATCCGGTTATAGAGTAGCAAGATGGTGTTATATAAATGAAGTTATAATTTGAGTCAACAGCGAAGACGACATCGTTAAGGGCTTCAAGGATTGAGCTACTAATTGATGAGAGATGTTCACCGCCCATAATCAAACTTCTTTAGTTTTCTCTACGAGAGCAATTTACAAAAATATCTTTCGCTTATCAAGTTTTAGAGCATTTGTCATTTTCAATCGCTTTGTTTAAATTTTTGAAAAAATTGAGCGGTTGCGGATGAGCTTAATTGTGAGTGTTTCTGGGGTTAGAGGAGTTATTGGGGATACTTTAACGCCATATGAGATTATTCGTTTCACGGGCGCATTTGCAAAATTTTGCTCCGGGGGAAAGATAATGGTCGGTAGAGACACGAGGATTCACAGCGAGATGATCTCAAAAATTGTCGTTGGAACATTGCTTTTTATGGGTTGTGAAGTTGTTGACCTAGGTATTTGTCCAACTCCAACCATTCAACTTGCCGTTGAACATTCCGACTCGGATGGCGGTGTGATGATAACCGCAAGTCACAACCCAAGCGAATGGAACGGTTTAAAATTTTTATCTTCAGAGGGCATCTTTTTAACGCCAGAGCAACATAAAAAATTCATTGAGATAGCAAAAAGTGGCAATTTTAATTTTGCGAAATGGAACAAAATTGGAAAACTCATCAACGATGAAACATTTATTGAACAGCACATTGAGAGAATTTTAAAAATTGATTTCATTGACCTTGAGAAAATCAGGTCACGAAATTTCAAGGTTGTCGTTGATTGCATAAATGGTGCTGGCTCAAAAATTGTACCGATGCTTCTTGAAAAGTTCGGTTGCGAGGTCATAAAATTAAACTGCGATGGGAATGGGATTTTCACCCATGAACCCGAACCACTGCCAGAAAATTTAACTGAACTTTGTGAAACCGTGAGGAAAACGGGTGCAGACCTTGGCATCGCTGTTGACCCGGACGCTGACCGTGTTGTTTTTGTTACTGAAAAGGGAGAACCCTTTGGTGAAGAATATACGGTAGTTCAAGCGGTAAAAATCGCTCTTGAAAAGAAGAAAAGTTTACCAGAAAAAAATATCGTTGTAAATCTATCAACTACAAAAGCGGTTGATGAAATAGCGAAAAAATACGGGGCAAATGTTTACAGAAGCCCCGTTGGAGAGATAAATGTCGTGATGAAAATGAAGGGGACGAAAGCGATAATTGGTGGTGAAGGGAGTGGTGGGGTAATCCTGCCAGATGTTCACTATGGAAGGGATTCTCTCGTTGGAATCGCACTAATTTTGCAAAACCTTGTTGAATTTGGTGGGAAAATCTCGGAGTTCAAGGAATCGCTACCGAAGTTTGAAATGGTGAAAGAGAAAATTAACATCGCTGGTGTCAACCCAGATGAAATTTTGAAGAAGGCAATTGAGCTGTTCAAGAAATCGGAGATCAACACGGAGGATGGCGTGAGAATTGATTTTGAAGACGCCTGGATTCACATCAGGAAATCAAACACCGAGCCGATTTTGAGAATTATATCCGAGGCGAGAACAAAACAGGATGCGGAAAATCTCGTTAAGAAATTAAAAATGGAGTTACATTTGTGATACTTGCAAAGGTAACAGGGACGATAGTCGCAACACAAAAAAACGAGAATTTAAAACCGTATAAAATTCTGGTGATTCAACCAATTGATTTGAATGGCAATTTCATAGGTAGAGATATGTTAGCGCTTGATATGGTTGATGCCGGGATTGGAGATACAGTTATAGCGCTTCAGGAAGGAACCTCAGCAAGACAAATACTTGGCAGGGATGATGTCCCAGTTCATACACTTGTAATAGCAGTAGTTGATGGAATTGAAATAAAGGAAGATGGAAATGAAAGTTGAGGTAAAGCATCTTCTACAACTGATGACAATCCCAGGGATTGGTTCAAACAGGATAAGAAACCTTATAAATCATTTCAAGGAGACAGAGCTTATATTCAAAGCGACGCCCTTTGAGCTCTCAAGGGTTGAGGGGATAAATAAAACGCTTGCGAAGAAAATTTTTAAATTAAGGGAACAAAATTCAAAATTTGTGGATGACCAGCTTTCAAAGGCGGACAAACTAAAAGTTAAAGTCATCACCTTTTGGGACGATTCTTACCCGGAGCTTTTGAGGAAAATTTACGACCCACCGGTTATACTTTTCGTTCGTGGAGAATTAAAGCCAGAGGATAAATTTTCAATTGCGATTGTCGGGACAAGGACTCCGACAAATTATGGGAAGATGATGTGTGAAAAGTTTGCGACCGAGTTAGCGAAGATGAACTTGACAATCGTAAGTGGTTTTGCTCGCGGGATTGACACAATCGCACACCTTTCAGCTTTGAAGTCAGGTGGTAGAACCATTGCAGTCCTTGGTTCAGGGGTTGATTACATTTATCCACCGGAAAATAGAAAAATAGTTGAAAGCGTCCTCTCAAATGGTGCTATTGTCTCTGAATTCCCCATGGGAACGAAGCCGGATGCGATGAACTTCCCAAGAAGAAATAGAATAATAAGCGGTATGTCAATAGGTGTTTTAGTGGTTGAAACGAGCAAAACAGGCGGTGCGATGATAACAGCAGAATTCGCAAACGACCAAAACCGTGATGTCTTTGCCATCCCGGGAAACATTGACAGCATAAAGAGTCAGGGGACGAATTTTTTGATAAAACAAAATAAAGCAAAGCTTACAGAAACGGTTGATGACATAATTGAAGAAATACGCCCGTTGATACATCCGATTTTGAAAACTGAACCACCCAAACCGAAGGTTGAGCTCAATGTCTTTGAAGGGAAAATTTTTGATGTCCTATCACCTTCCCAACCTCTACATGTGGATAAAATAGCTGAACTTTCAGGTCTTTCCATAACGGATACGCTCGTTCATCTTCTGTCGCTTGAATTTAAAGACCTTGTGATTCAATTACCGGGCAAACTCTTCGTTAAAAAAATTTAAGCCCTCTCTTTCCGAGAGGGCTTTTTAGGATGTGCTTTTTACCAGCACCTGTGCAATCTCAAACCAAATCCCGGTTTACCTCTGCGCCCCAAACCAAGACCCCAATAAAATTTCTCCTTCAAAATTTTCCTCTGCTCCGGTGTGAGGACTTGCTGAACGCTAAGCCAATGATTAATCCTTAATTTAGTAAGCTCGTTCACATAACCAGCTATCTCGTTTGCCTTTTTATCAATCGCTGACTTGTCCAGTTTCTCGGCGGAGAGAAGCTCTTGTAGTTCAATTCTTGCTTTACTTAACTTCCCGATGAGTTCAGCTTGCGATTTTCTAAATTCAAAGGACAACGACTCAAGTTTTGATTTCTGTTCATCAGTGAGTTTAAGTTCTTCAACAATTTTCGCTCTGTTCCACCACCGCGGGATTCCATCGTCTGGAACTCCCCTGAACCTCGGTCCAAAAAATTGTGCTTGTGCTAAAGAACCAAAGAATATCAGCAAAAGTGCTGTGATTATTACTTTCGGCTTCATTTCGCCCTCCAAAAATTGTTTTTGTTTTGCTTTTTCGTCTTCGCTAAATTAGATGTGATTTAAATCAAAGTGGTTTAATGAGGTGAAAATTTTTTACGCAAAATATATCCTTCCGGTGACATCAGAAGTAATTGAAGATGGCGCAGTTGTAATTGAGGGGCGAAAGATAGTTGACTTTGGAAAGAGAGAGGAAATTGAGTTTAAATTCAAAGATGTTGCGAGAAGAGAAATTGATTTAAAAAATGCGTTGATAATGCCCGGGTTCGTCAACGCACACACTCACCTTGAACTTTCCGACTTCAAAATAGAGAAAGTGAACGACTTCAAAGAATGGCTTTGGGAAATCGTGCTTAGGAAAGATAAAAAATACGCTCCAAAATGGTATGACGAGTTTAATTTCATTGTCTCGTTCCTTGAAAGAAGATGGTTAAGAAAAATTTACAGGGCGCTTCAAGAAATTATAACCTCAGGGACAATCGCCATCGGTGATGTGACGAACACGGGGGAGCTTGTAACGCGTCTTGTCAGTTTGCCTTTGAGGGTTCATATCTTCGTTGAGTTGATCGCTTTTTCAGATGAGAAAGCACTCCAAGTTTTTGAAAAGCTTAAATCAAATTTAAATGACATAACTGCCGTAATTGAAAGACATAACTACCAAAATAAATTCCGTCTATCTTTTTCAGCCCATGCTCCTTATTCTGTTTCCGAGCGACTTTTTAAATTGATCAAGGATTTCAACGGCGAAAGAAAAACAAGCGTTCATCTTGCCGAGCCGATTGAGGAGATTGAATTTATAAAACATGGAACTGGATTTTTCAGGGACTTTCTCACGAAAAGAGGGAGTTTCAACTCGGGATGGCAACCGCCAGGGAAATCGCCAGTTAAATATCTTGATGATATTGGTTTTCTTGATGAGAACACGCTCGCTGTTCATTGTGTAAATGTTGATGACGAGGACATTCAAATTTTATCCTCAAGAAATGTAAGCGTTTGCACTTGCCCGAGGAGTAATTTCTTTTTGAAAGTTGGAAAGGCACCGTTGAGAAAATTTCTTGACAATGGTATAAATGTTTGCCTTGGGACGGACAGCAAGGCGAGTAACAATGATCTTAACATACTTAACGAACTTAGATTTGCAAGGGAATACTATCGGGATGTATCCGACGAGGAATTGATAAAAATTGCAACGATTAATGGTGCAAAGGCGCTTGGGTTTGACATGATCGGGAGCATTGAAAAGGGAAAGGATGCGGATTTGATTTATTTTACTATACCGAAAGATTTAAAAAAGAGCGAAATTTACGAGTTCATTTTCAGTTCAAGTTTATGTGGTCGTTTGATTTAATTCTTCAAAAGCGAGCGCCCCTGCGCCCAAAATCCCTGCCCTGTTTCCAAGTTGGCTTGGTATCACAATCGCTTTCTCTGCTATTGGCTTAAGAGCTCTTGATTTGACGGTTTGATTCATTGCATCAAACAGGACTTTTCCTGCTTTCGCAACACCGCCACCTACGATTGCAACATTTATGTCAAATAGATTCATCACAGATGCAAGCATAACCCCGACATAAAATCCAGCTTTTTTCCAAACATTTATTGCAAACTCATCACCTTGCTCTGCTGCAAGTGAAATTATATAAGGTTCAATTTTTGAGAGGTCTCCGTTTACTAGTTCAATTATTTTTGAGTTCGGGTTATTTTCAAGCTCTTTTGCAACCCAAGCCGAAAGATACCTTTGCCCGACATATGACTCAACGCATCCGTAATTTCCACAATTACATTTTGGACCTTCAAAGTTTATTGAGACATGCCCAATTTCCCCAGCTCCGCCTGTTGGTCCGCGATAAATTTTACCGTCAATTATAATTCCGCCACCTATTCCAGTTCCAAGCGTCACCATTATAAAGTTTGGGTGTTCTCTGCCGGCGCCAAATTTAGCTTCGCCGATTGCTGCAACATTTGCGTCGTTATCAACTACGGTTTTAATGTTCGTTTCTCTTTGAACTTCTTGCGCAAGATAGACAACTTCCCAACCAGGAAAGTTCGGCGGATACTTAACAGCCCCAGCTGGATCAACCTGCCCAGGTGCGCCAATCCCAACACCAAAGATTTCCCCAAAGTCAAATTCTTCGCTAAGTTTTCTTACTACTTTTGAAATTTGAATGACCACATGCTCAGGTCCTTTTTCAGCTTCGGTTGGGATTGAATCCTCAAGTAGAATATTACCGAAGCTATCAACTACGCCTGCTTTGATAAATGTCCCGCCAAGGTCAACTCCGATAACGAACTTATCCATTTTGTTCATTTTTTAATTTGTTTTCGCTTTTGCCATAAAGATTCAAGCCGTTCCTTTAAAATTTTTTCCCTGCCGAGTTCGGTCGGCTTGTAATAAATTTTATCCCTAAGTTCGTCTGGCAAAAATTGCTGTTCAACAAAATGTCCAGGGAAATCGTGGCTATATTTGTAGTCCCTGCCGTAACCGAGCTCCTCCATTAACTTTGTGGGGGCATTTCTTAAATGAAGTGGCACGGGCAGATCGGGAAATTTTTGTGCATCTTCAATTGCTTCTTCAATTGCAAGGTAAGCGGAATTACTTTTTGGACAACTTGCAAGATAAGTTGCAACCTGAGCAAGTATTATTCTCGCTTCAGGCATTCCAACATAATCAACCGCCGTGAAACAACTAGTCGCAAGTGTAAGAGCGTATGGCTCAGCGTTACCGATGTCTTCACTTGCAAGTATTATCATACGTCTTGCTATAAATTTGGGGTCTTCGCCAGCAAGAAGCATCCGTGCAAGCCAATAAACCGCCCCATCGGGGTCACTACCTCGGATACTTTTTATAAAAGCTGAAATCATATTGTAATGCTCTTCCCCAGCCCTGTCATATTTAAAATGCCTTCTCTGAAACGCTTCAGATATTATCTCCTTAGTTATCAAAATCCGCCCGTTCTCATCAGGTGCTGCCAATTTCGTAGCTATCTCAAGCGCGTTCAACATCACTCTGGCATCGCCACCAGAATAAAGAAAGAGAAGATTTCTATCCTCAATTTCAATTTTGAACTTTGATAAAACCTCATCCTTCGTCAAAGCCCTTTCAAGTATTGCGTTAAGCTCCCTGACACCGAACGGCTCAAGGACAAAAACCTGACACCTTGATAAAAGCGGAGATATTATTTCAAATGATGGATTTTCAGTTGTGGCACCAATAAGAACAATTGTCCCATTTTCAACGCTATTCAAAAGGACACTCTGCTGTGCCTTATTGAACCTGTGTATCTCATCAATGAAAAGTATTGTCCTTCTGTCATAGTATTTTAGGTCACTCTCGGCTTTCTCAATTATCTCTTTAAGTTCCTTCGTCCCAGATAGAACTGCGTTTATCTGATAAAAGTTAGCATTTACCATCTCGGATATGATTTTAGCAAGGGTTGTCTTTCCAACCCCAGGTGGACCCCAAAGTATCATTGATTGAATTTGACCTGTCTCAATCATAACCCGAAGCGGTTTCCCAGGACCAATTATATGTTCTTGACCGATGAATTCATCAAGCGAACGAGGTCTTATTCTATCTGCAAGCGGTGGGAGTGTTTTTTGTTGTTTCATTTTCGGAGCGATTTCATAAGTTACTTTTCTTTTATCCTAAAAATTTCTTCACCCTCTTTCACCATCCCATATTTCTCGCGAGCTATTTTCTCAATGGCTTTTGGATTTGTCTCTAACTCGTGGATTTTTTTTCTAAGTTGCTCATTTTGCATCTGGAGCAACTCAATTTCCTTTTTCAACTTTCTGCTTTCAAATTCAAGTTTAATTCTCTGAACAAGACCCTTTTTCGCAAAGAGAAGATAAAAGACCAGCGCGAGAATAACAGCACTAAAAAACAGGTTGGCGGGATTTGAAAAAAATCGCCTCATCTAAAAACAATTAATTGTTTTCATCTGCGTTGAAGTTATAAAATTCGCTTGAAAATTTCAATTAAAGTTCTTATCATTTGATTAAATTTTGTTCTTTAAAAACAAAACAAGGAGGTCTAATGGCGAAAAGAGAACGCTGGGGAACTAGAATTGGACTTATCCTTGCGATGGCTGGAAATGCTGTTGGACTCGGGAACTTTCTCCGATTTCCAGTTCAAGCTGCACAAAATGGCGGTGGCGCCTTTATGATACCATATTTTACCGCTTTCCTTTTGCTCGGAATCCCATTGATGTGGGTTGAATGGGCTGTCGGAAGATACGGCGGAAAATTCGGACACGGAAGCGCACCGGGAATGTTTGACGCAATGTGGAAAGCCCCAATATCAAAATATCTCGGTTCAATTGGACTCTTTATATCAACCGTCATAATGGTTTATTACACATACATTGAATCCTGGACCCTCGCTTTCAGCTTCTTTTCTATTACAAAAGCATACTTCGGTGAAACAACATTTGAAGCGATGGGTAGCTTCTTGAGAAGTTATCAGGGAATAGAGAAAAATTATTTCCAAAGCATTTTACCAGCTTATCTTTTTATGTGCTTTACGCTTTTGATTAACTTTTCTATACTCTATCGCGGGATTTCACGCGGGATAGAACTTTTAGCGAAAATAGCAATGCCAACACTTTTTCTGTTTGCGATAATCCTTGTTATAAGGGTTGTAACGCTTGGAACACCCGACCCAGTTAATTATCCTGATCGGAGCGTTGAAAGTGGTTTTGCCTTCATTTGGAATCCCGATTTTTCAAAACTTGGAGATGCGAAAATTTGGCTCGCTGCTGCAGGTCAAATCTTTTTCACCCTGAGCGTCGGAATGGGAACACTTCAAGCATATGCGAGTTATCTTAGGGAAAGCGATGATATTGCTTTGAGTGGACTTTCAACTGCTGCAACAAATGAATTTGTTGAAATAATCCTTGGTGCAAGCATTGCAATTCCAGTTGCTGCTGCTTTCTTTGGAATTGAAACAACCCAGGAAATTGCAAAGGGAGGGGCTTTCAACCTTGGCTTCGTCTCAATGCCGATAATCTTCCAAAAACTTCCTTTCGGTGAATTCTTCGGTTTCCTCTGGTTCTTACTCCTTTTCTTTGCAGGGATAACATCATCGGTTGCAATGGCTCAACCCCTGATCGCCTTCTTAAAAGAAGAGTTCGGAATATCCCATGGTAGAGCAACCGCAATAATTGGATTCAGTGTCTTTATATGCATACAATTTGTTGTCTTTTTCCTCAAGCATGGCTTCCTTGATGAGATGGACTACTGGGCTGGGACATTTGGGCTTGTGATATTTGCTTTGTTTGAAATAATAATTTTCGCCTGGATTTTTGGAATGAAAAAGGGATGGGCTGAAATTGTAAAGGGTGCTGACATAAAAGTCCCCAAAATTTTCTACTACATCATAAAATATATCACTCCGCTTTACCTTCTTTTCATAATGGTAAACTGGCTCATTCAAGATGCAATTCCAACATTATTGATGAAAGGCGTTAACCCGGAAGATGTGCCTTATAGATGGGGAGCAAGGGTCTTGATGCTTTTGATTTTCCTTGCTATAGTTTTAATGGTCAGAGCAGCTTGGAAAAACCATGAAAAAACAAAAATCGGATAAAAACAATGAAATTTACAACCGAGGGAATCATTTTCATGACGCTCGCTTGGGGAGTTGTCATAACTTTGACAATTTATTGTTTTTCCAAGGTTTTGAAGACAAAGACAAGATATGATAACAACGAAAATGACGAATAAACTAAAAAAGCCCGGGCTAAAACCCGGGCTTTGTCTTTATTTGAGCAACATCATCTTTCTTGTCTGCACAAACTTACCCGCCTTCATCACATAGAAGTAAACACCAGATGAAACAAACGCACCATTTCTATCCGTCCCATTCCAGCGAACTTTATACTTCCCGGGTTGCAATGTCTCATTTATAAGCGTTGCAACTTCTCTGCCGAGAACATCATAAATTTTTATCTCAACATTAGAAACTATCGGGATTGAAAATTCAATATCTGTTGAAGGATTGAACGGGTTAGGATAGTTCTGTGCGAGATAGAACTCCTTTGGTATTTCATCTGTTGCGATCCGAACCTTGGTTGGCTTCGGTGCTTCGCGTATTTCAATTGCATCAGCTCTTATGACAAAACTATCAACCTTTGCTCTATTCACAAGCGAATCAGCATAGTAAGCATTCACAAGCGCTGTATCGTTTTCAAGTCGGATGTAACCAAAAATCGCTGTCTGTTTTGAACCCATTGTGAAGTCGCGTCCACCACGCCTAAATTGGAATCTGCCAAGGTAAATTCTTTCAACGCCATTTTGACTGACAATTACTGTTTCGGGTTGAGCCCCACCTTGCTGATAGATTAAATATCTCGCCCTTGGCGTTGAATTCGTCGCAGCAAGTCCAGTCCTAGCATAAACATCAAAGCTATCAACCTCCAAACCACCCTCCCTCAATGGAATAAATGGATACCACTCAGCAAAGGCGTTCGGGGCACCATAAATATAAGCAAGTAATCTTGAATTGTTCATACCGCTTCCAACAATCCTGTTCCACTTATCATATGTCGTGTCAAGAGGTGGATAAACATAATCAACGATGCTGGGCTGTGCATAAAATTCACCCTCAACATCATTATCAGCGTAAATTAGCGTTCCCCTGCCTGTTCCAGTGAACCTAATCGTAAGGACGCTATCAAACTTTGAATTTGAAACAATGAAAAGCGTATCAACATATGTCTTCATATCCCGAGGCGCAAACTCAACGACAAGGTTAAACTTACCATTTATCGCCGGAAGCTCAAGCGGTAACCTCGGCATGTTTATTATCTTGAAAATGCCCGTCGTGTCATTAAAACGAATTTCATAAATCCAGAGCGACTTTTCACCATTACTTCCTATCGTTATCGTCTGCCTATAATTCCCAACTATCTCCCTCTCCAACGGGTCAATTGAAACCTCACCAAAGCTAAAACTCCGCGAAACAACAGTGATCTGCGGATGTGTCGGGACTTTCCTAACCCTTAATAGATCAGTTCTGAGAAAGTTACCTGATGCTTGACCAGGATTGCTGAAAATTACCTTTGTCGGTCCGCCTGGGTTTAATTTGAAGGTGTATCCAGGTCCACCTATTTGTGCCCATACAAGGGCAGTTGTTATCTGACGTTCATTAAATCCAGTAACCCTTTGGGTATCGGCAAAAAATGGAGTTATAACATCAATCTGCGCAGCTGTAGCTGCATTAGGCGAGCCAGCAGGTCCACTATACTCAAGTATATAGTCACCACCAAGTGTATCCGGAATCACAAACTGATAAAGTGCTTGAGGAATCTCCGCCGTTCCAGTGTAAACTCTACTATATCTGTTGCCTCCAGGGATAGGGAATGGATAAGTGCTTGCGACTGAATTAAGCCATCCAGTCGGTGTCTCCTGGTATAAAACTTGGTCTCCGCCCGGGGCTCTCCAATGTGGTTCTGTCCCATCGCTTGCGTTCATAATGAAGTTATAGTTCAATCCCTGACCGACAACATGAAGATAAGCAACTGGTTCTTCAGGATCGTCGCTTTCAATGGCAAGTGAATCTACAACAAACTCCTCCTGATAAGGTCTGAAAACAACTGTTAGGTCATAATAACTTCCAGGTTGTATCCTTATCGGCATCGGGTCTTCAGTGTAAAATCTTCCCGTATGTCCATAAACATTATAAATCGTCAAAACACTATCACCAAGATTAAACAGCCGAACTTTCTTTTCTGCTGTCTCACCGATTGTCACCTCCGGGAACACTTCGCCAACTCTGTAAAGCCCGAAGTGATCTGCGTTTGGTCTTGTAGAATCAGGCGTTGTCGTCTCCCATGGGTTTCCTTTCATCCTGCGACCGAATTCAAGATCGCGAGGAAGATCGCTTCTCAGAACTCTTACAGCATCAACCCTCAAAAACGCTGGCGTTAAAGTATCGGCTCCAATTGTTACGATCACTGGTGCTCCTGCATTTAATCTTAAAATCGTAAGTGGATACCAAGAACCATCAGCGCCACTTTGAGTTGGATTCCACAAACCAGCAGACTGTAAAGTTGGCAATCCAGCACCATTTAGCATTTGGTTATGCCTTAAAGAATCAGCATATACACCTTCACCAAATCTTTCAACCGTAACATAACAATTTGGAGACGCATTGCCACTTTGTTGCAAATAGTAATAAAGGATGTAGTAATCGTCTTTGTCAAGGATGTTGTTCTGCGTTTGTGTTGGGATATTGAAGATATACCGTGCCCAAGCACCCGATGGGCTTCCAGCTGTGTAAGGTGTTCGCCTGTGGTCTGGACCAACATTTGCAGATCCAGTATTTGTAAACCAACCTGGACCTGGCTGACCGCTTGCGACTGTATTCGGCTCTTTCTCGTAGTAACCATCCGTTGAATCACGATCAACCTCCCAATTGGCTGATGTTCCAGCTAAATTCGGCGTGTTATCTACTGTGAACCACTTATACTTTGCTGTATCAAGCGGTGCCCATTGTGCCAATCCCCTGCCAGACATAAAGAGCAGGAGAACCACTAATATAAGTGTAATTTTCCTCATAACTGATCACCCTTAATTTTGTTTTTATTTACGGTAAAGAGTTAAACGAATTATCCCGGGCTTGCCGAGAAATCTGTCAAGCCCAACTGGGATAACCTTGTAATACACCCAGATGCTATCCTCAACAAATTTTGGTATCGTTGAATCGGAATAAGCTGGAACTTTCACCGGTGGTTGAAGGAAAGAATAATTCCCACCGGCTGTATCCCTCAAAGCCCTGTAGACCTCCCACTCCCTTAAATTTCCATTATCGTCATAACTCCATCTTAATTGAACAAGAATTTTCCCTGTTCTCGTCGTATCAACTGAAGCACTTAAATTTTTAACTTCTGGAACCCTATTAAAATGAGTCGGGGTGGGCAGGTCGCGTGGCTTATCACAGCTATAAAACAGCAAGATCGGGAATAGAAGCAGATTAACAATTCTGAGGGATTTGCAAAGCATCCAGACGAAATTTTTGTTTTGTCCTCGCAAGCAAGTTACTTTTTCAATTTTAAAAAAGCAAGCATTTTCAACAGAAAAAATAGCATTTTAAAAAATTCCCTTTTTGAAAATCAAACCCGCTATGCGTAAATTAATTTCGTATATCAAACAAATCAAAGCCGAAAATGACTGAGCGACTTTATTACACCGACAGTTACACAACAAAGTTTAAAGCCAAAGTCGTTGATATAAAAAATGTAAACGGGAAAATTGCTCTCCTCCTTGATAAGACCTACTTTTACCCCACATCTGGCGGTCAAGAACACGACACTGGATATATAAACACCGCGAAGGTGGTTGATGTTCTTCTTTCTGAAGATGAAGAGGTTCTTCACATAATTGAAGGTGAAATATCAACCGGAGAGGTTGAGTGCACAATTGATTGGGAGCGAAGGTTTTCAAACATGCAACAGCACACAGGGCAACACATACTTTCAAGGGCATTTGAAATTTTGTTTAGTTGCGAAACCGTTTCCTCACGACTCGGTGATGATATTGGAACGATTGACCTTGACGCTGTAGATCTAAATTACGATAAAATCCACGAAGTAGAGGAACTTTCAAATAAAATCGTTTGGGAAAACAGAGAGGTTAAAATTCACTTGATCAACGCTTCTGAAGTATCAAAATTTCCGCTTAGGAAACCACCAAAAGTATCCGGAACGATAAGGATAATTGAAGTTAAGGATTTTGACTTTTCACCCTGCGGTGGGACCCATGTATCAAGGACTGGGGAAATCGGTCTGATAAAAATAAGGCGATGGGAAAGAGTTAAGGGAGGACTTACACGGGTTGAATTCGTCTGCGGAATCAGAGCTTTAAGGGATTTTCAAAACAAAAATAAAATCTCAAATGAATTGGTTTCAATTTTAAGCGTCCCTGAAGTGGAACTCCCAGCTCAAGTCAACAAGATTCTTGATCTACAAAAAGAAAAACAGAAGTTGATAAACTCTTTGACCGAGAGAATAATTGATTTTGAAGCCGAGAAACTGCTCCAAAGTTCAGAAAAGATAAACGGAATAAATTTTGTGATCGCAAAATTTGAGAACAGATCTGTTAACGAGTTGAAAATTTTTGCAAGGAAATTTTTAAACCTGCCAAACACTGTTTCTATCCTTGGTTCAAAAACTGATGGAGCAAATGTAATTATGACAAGGTCACCTGAAGTTGAAATTGACTTAAGAGAGATTTTGAAAGAGGTTTTATCTGTAACTGAAGGAAGAGGTGGGGGGAAAGCGGACTTTGTGCAATGTGGTGGCTCAGCTGAAAATTTTGAAAAAATGTTTGACATAAGCGTTGAAAAATTGAAAACAAAGATTTCCTAAACTATGCCCGGGGATTATATCTGTGCTCATATCATAGTAAAAGGACTTGTTCAAGGTGTTGGCTTTAGATGGTTCGTCCAAAAACACGCAAATCATCTCGGTTTAAACGGCTGGGTCAGAAACCTATCAAACGGTGATGTTGAAATTGAAGTTGAAGGAGAACGCTCGCTCGTTGAAGAACTTATAAAACTTGTCAAAGTCGGACCAAGATACGCCCAAGTTGAAGATGTCCAAATAAACTGGAAACCATACGAGGGCAAATACAAATCATTTGAAATAAAAGGTTGGTATTGAATTGAAGGTTGGCATCGGTTATGACATACATCCGCTTGTGAAGGGAAGAAAACTTTATATCGGTGGGGTTGAAATCCCCTCAGAAAAGGGCTCGCTTGGACATTCCGACGGCGATGTCTTGATACACGCTATTTGCGATGCATTGCTTGGAGCAATGGGCACTGGAAATATTGGAGAACTTTTTCCCGACACCGATGAAAAATTTAAAGACGCAAAAAGTGAAATCTTTTTAAAACAAGTCAAAAAAATTCTTGATGAAAATAACTTTGAAATCTTGAACATTGACTCAACCGTCATACTTGAAGATGTCAAGCTCTCGCCTTTCGTCAAAGAGATAAAGGGAAGATTAAGCGAGATACTTGAAATTCAACCCGATAAAATTTCCATCAAGCCGAAAAGAAATGAAAAGTTTGATTCGCTTGGAAGAGGTGAGGCGATCGCTTGCTTTGCCATCGTCTTGATAAAACCAAAGGGAGATTTAAATGGAGATAAAAGAAATTCTTGACCTCGTCTTGAGGGTTGATAATATCTGGATTTACGCTTTGATTTTCTTCTTCGCATACATTGAAAACATCTTCCCACCGTCACCGAGCGATGTCGTGATCGTTTTTTGCGCTTCCCTTTCAGGGCTTGGCAAAACCGATTTCACACTCACGCTTATATCCGCAGTCGTTGGAAGCACATTGGGATTTATGACGATGTATTTCATCGGAGATAAATTTGGGGACGAAATAATTGAAAAGGGGAAGATAAAGTTTATAAATCCAGCCAATGTCAAAAAAGTTGAAAAACTTTTCTCAAAGTTTGGGTATTTCTTGATCATCATAAATAGATTCCTCGCCGGGACGAGAGCATTCGTTGCCTTCTTTGCTGGGCTTGGTGAATTTGACCCGAAAAAATCAATCCTGCTTTCACTCATCAGCGCTTTGATTTGGTATTCAATACTTGTAACAGCAGGGAAAATGCTCGGGGAGAATTGGGAAATAATTGCAAATATCATTTCAAGCTACAGCAAAATCATAACGATCACCCTAACATTGCTTTTGATATTTTACATTGCTAGAAATTTTTTAAAAAGCAAAAAGAGATGAAACTTGCTTCAAGAGATAATCAAACTTGACAAAGGTATTTTCTACCTTCTCAACGGTCAGATTTCAAATCCCGTCCTTGATGTGATCATGCCATTTGTGACGAGCGATTTCAATTTAAGAGTTTTTCTTGTCATTTTATGGCTATATTTCATCTTTTTTGGTGGCAGAAAAGGGAGAACCCTTGCGTTGCTTTTGATACCTGCAGTTGCCTTGAGCGATATTTTAAGCAGTCATATAATTAAACCACTTATCGGAAGGATAAGACCTTGTCATGAGCTTGAAGGGGTGCGTTTACTTGTCGGATGCGGAAGTGGGCTATCGTTCCCATCAAGCCATGCGGTGAACAGCTTCACAACGGCGACGCTTATCTCAAAATTTTACCGAAATCTTCGCATCTATCTCTTTTCGCTTGCTTCGCTTATCGCTTTTTCAAGAATTTATGTCGGCGTCCATTATCCGTTAGATGTAATATCCGGGGCTATAATCGGGCTTGGGGTTGGAATTTTAATTACATCACTCTGGAACACAGTTGAAAATTATGTCTGGCGAAAACAAAAATTGAACTCAAAAAGTGAGAAAAATTTTAAATGAAAAATTCCTCCTTGCACTCACCGGAGCTGTTTTACTTTCGGCTTCCTTTCCACCATTGAAGTTTGGATTCCTCGCAACTGCTGGTTTCGTCCCAATTTTTTTTCTGATTGACAAAATTGAGAACTACAAACAACTTTTTCGCTATTCATATATCTTCTTCTTCTTTTTTAATCTTTTTACACTCTACTGGGTAGGCGGATGGTCAAAAGAAGCAGACCCATTCCTCATGGTCGGTTGCGTCCTGTTGATTTTAATTCACCCCATTTTGTTCTTCCTCCCAATATGGTTTTATATGTTCATCAAAAGAAATCTTGGCAAAAATTTTCATCTGTTAACTTTTCCGTTCGTCTATGTTCTATTTGAGTATTTTAGGTCAACGACGGAACTCGCTTTCCCATGGCTTACGCTCGGAAATACACAGACATATTACATTGAAAAAATTCAATTCATTGAGTTCACAGGCGTCTACGGACTCTCGTTTCTCCTTCTTATCGTCAATATCCTTTTCTATCTTTCGCTTAAAAAACTGCGCTTCAAATACTTTCTACTTGCTGTTTTAATCTACATACTGCCCAATTTTTACGGTGCTCTTGTTCTGAAAAATTCAGAAACAAAAAGTTTTAAGAAAATAAAAGTCGGTTTGATCCAGCCCAACATAAATCCTTGGTTGAAATGGGAGGGGACTTTATCCGAGCAGATAGAACTTTATCTTGGGATGACGAATGAGATAATTAAAGAAAATCCAAATGTTGAGTTGATAGTTTATCCCGAAACCGCTATAACATATTTTTTCCTTCTACCACAATATCGCTACCATTTCAATTTTTTCAAAAGTGAAATTGATAGGCTAAATGTCGCTATTTTGACAGGGTTTCCCGATGCAAAATTTTATGACGATCCATCTCAAGCGCCACCAAGTAGTCATCTGATAAAGGAGACGGGACAAAGATATGACGCCTTTAACTCAATGGGACTTTTCCTCCCGAATTCGGATGAAGTTCAAAAATACGCGAAGATAATTCTTGTCCCCTTCGGGGAGCGATTACCTTATGCGGATACATTTCATTTTTTGATTGAACCGCTTCAATGGGGCGTTGGCATAAGCAACTGGGCAAAGGGAAAGGATACAACGATCTTTGAGATGAGGACAAGAAATGGAGAATTGAT
This sequence comes from Candidatus Thermokryptus mobilis, assembly GCF_900070205.1. Taxonomy (NCBI): domain Bacteria; kingdom Pseudomonadati; phylum Candidatus Kryptoniota; genus Candidatus Thermokryptus; species Candidatus Thermokryptus mobilis. Next base: position 150,722 of record NZ_FAOO01000002.1, read on the forward strand.
AAAATTTTCCGGGGTTGTTTGTTATGAATCAATCTATCCAAGTTTCATAAGAAAGTTCGTAAACAAAGGTGCTCAATTCCTCGTCGTCATAACAAACGATAGCTGGTATGGAAACACATCCGGACCTTATCAGCATTTCCAATACTCAATCTTGCGGGCGGTTGAAAATAGAAGAAGCGTTGTAAGATGCGCAAACGGCGGAATTTCTGGATTCATTGATCCATACGGCAGGGTTCAAAAGAAAACAAAATTTTATGAGAAAACCCAAATTGCTGACGAAATAAAACTTAACGATGAAAAAACCTTTTATACACTTTATGGCGATTTGATCGTCTATCTGTCGCTTTTAGTCGTTTCGCTGTCCTTTTTTACAGTTCTGTTCAAAAACTTCAAAACAAAGTCGGAGAACAAAAATGCTTAAAAATCTAATTTCACTCCTAATCCCCTTGTTAATTTTCGGTTGTGTAAACCAAAACCAGAATGAAAAATTTTCAAAACTCGTCCAAGAATTTATGGAAGATTACTTCAAGTTTCACCCCGTGACGGCAACTTGGGTCGGATATCACAAATATGACGGCTTGCTTGACGATTTATCAAACGATGCATTGAAGAGAAAAACCGAATGGCTTGAAAAAAATAAAGAAAAATTTTCAAACTTTGACCCGAAGAAACTTTCAAAAGATAACGAGATTGACCGCCGAATTTTGATCGAAAAAATTGATGAGATGCTTTTTGAACTAAAAGAGTTAAAAGAGCATGAATGGAATCCATTAATCTATAATTCAATCATCGGTGACGGTTTGATGTATCTTATAACGCAGGACTTTGCCCCTGCGGAGGACAGGTTGAAAAGCGCACTTGAAAGGGTCAAACAAATACCTCGCTTTATTGAGCAAGCGAAACTAAACTTAAAGGACGCACCACAAATTCACATTGAGACAGCGATAAAGCAAAACAAAGGAAATATCAACATCTTGCAAAATGATCTGATTAAGTTTGCCGAGTCGCTTAACATATCTAATGATTTAAAATCCGAACTTAAAAGAGCAAGTGAAAAAGCGATATCATCACTTGAAGATTTCGGAAGATGGCTTGAAGATGAGTTAAAACCAAGGTCAAAGAGGGATTTCCGCCTTGGGAAAGAACTTTACTACAAAAAGATGAAATACTACCTTAAAACCGATTTGACCCCGGATGAAATACTCTCGCTTGCTGAAAGCGAAAAGAACAAGACCCATGAGGAGATGTATCATATTGCTCTTGCACTTTACAAATACTATTATGGAAGAGAACCAAAGGGGAAAGATAAACTTGAGGTAATAAAATCTGTCCTTGACAAAATTGTGCTTGAGCATCCGAAACCAAGCGAGATAATGGAAAGGATAAAGATGGACTTAAATTACTTGACGCAATTTGTGAAGGAGAAGGACCTTTTAACGCTTGATGAAAGCAAACCACTTGTAGTGCGCGAGACGCCTGAATACCAACGGGGTGTTGCGGTCGCCTCGCTTGAAGCCCCAGGACCGCTTGAGAAAAATATGAAAACATTTTACAACGTCTCACCGATACCGGACGATTGGACGCCAGAGCAAGTTGAATCTTACCTTCGTGAGTATAACTATTATTCGCTTCTTGAGCTTAGCATCCACGAGGCAATTCCAGGGCATTATGTCCAGCTTTACTATTCAAACCGTTGCCCGTCAATCGTAAGAAGTGTTTTCTGGAGCGGGACTATGGTTGAAGGATGGGCTGTCTATGCAGAAAGATTGATGATTGAAAATGGAATTTTAAACAATGACCCGAAGATGAAACTCATTCACTTAAAATGGTATCTCAGAGTTATAATTAATGCTATACTTGATCATAAAATTCACGCTGGAAATATGACACAGGAAGAAGCAATTGAACTTATGACCCGGGAGGGATTTCAAGAGAGAGCCGAAGCCGAGGGCAAATGGAGAAGAGCATGTTTGACATCAGCTCAACTTTCAAGTTATTTTACGGGCTTCCAAGAGATAATGAAATTAAGGGAGGAATATATGAAGCTGAAAGGGGAAAAGTTTAACATAAAAGAGTTCAATGAAAAACTTCTATCACACGGTTCTCCACCTGTTAAGTATCTTCGTGAAATTTTGCTCTTTTAACTTTTCAACTAACTTCGGCAAAACTTCGCCAGATTTACCGATTATAACTTCATCCATAAACCAGGATAGTTCCGTTCGCTCTATGTTAATTTCAACCGTGTAAGCACCGTTCATTTTCGCAATCTGTGGGAGTGAGGCAGCTGGATAAACGACACCAGATGTCCCAACTGAAAAAAATACATCGCAATTTGAAGCTGCTTCTTCTGCTTCTTCCCAAGCTCCGATGGGAAGCATCTCACCAAACCATACAACATCCGGTCTTATCAAACCACCACATTCACATTTTGGGACTTTCATCTCAAGGGCAAGATTGACATCATCATACCTTTTGCCACATTTTATGCAATAATTTTTCTCAATGTTCCCGTGAAGTTCAATTATATTTTTATTCCCTGCCCTTCGGTGAAGGTTGTCAACATTTTGAGTTATAAGCGTAAAATTAGGGAAAAGATTTTCAAGTTCAACAAGTGCATAATGCCCTGGGTTCGGCTTAACCTCTTGAATTAACTTTCTTCGGTAATTATACCATTCCCAAACAAGTTCTGGATTTTTGATGAAGGCATCAAAAGTTGCAAGTTCCTCAGGTTTGAATTTTTTCCACAGACCTTCATTTCCTCTGAAAGTTGGAACACCACTTTCAGCTGAAATTCCAGCCCCCGTCAAAACGACGACATGCTCTGCGTTTTTTAACCTTTGAAATAATTTTTCCGAGAACATTTTTTGAGTTTCCTTTTTTTAAACAAAAGCCGACCACCGAAATGGGGTCGGTATATCAATTTGGCAAATAAGTCATGAAACTATTTCCCAAGAGCGCGGTTGATTGAAGTTAAAATGTCTTCAAGGTCATACGGCTTGCTGACGAAATCAGAAGCACCAAGTTTAAGGGCTTCAATTGCATTTTTAACATCGGCATAAGCTGTAAGCATTATGACCTTTATCTCGGGCTTGTTCTGCTTTATGAATTTTAACACCTCAAAACCATCAACTCTTGGCATTTTGATGTCAAGGAGAACGACATCATAATCTTTTTGTTTTATCGCCTCAATAGCCTCATCTCCATCACCGGCTGTTTCAACCTCATAACCTTCAGCTGCAAGCTCAGTGCTTAACAAATATCTCAAAGCTTCTTCGTCATCAACGACAAGAACTCTTGATTTCTCAGCCATTTAGGATCGCCTCCATTTTTATTTAACTTTTTACCTTACCTTTCCAGATATATTGACCGTTGCCGAACCATTTGGACCCGAAGTAGAGATACGTATTAAAACTGGTCTTTCAACTATATCAGAGGTCGTGTCTTGAATCGCGAAGGAAAATCTCGTCCAGCTCCTATCTCTCGTATCCGGTAAGGTTATATCAAGGTCACCAAGCGCTCTTATGTCTTTCCCATCTATAGTAACCCTTATCGTCGTCCCACCAGCAAGCGGATTTCCATTTTGATCGCTGACAGTATAATTAAAAACTTGAGACCCAAGATTTGGTATATCAAAATTTGTCGGCTCAACCGTTATCTGCGGAATGCCAGAGAAAAGAACAATCGTTTCAGCTTTTATAGTCCTTTGATTCTCATCAGCAGTCGTCGCTGTTATAACAGCATAACCTGGACCAAGAACTGGGTGAACTGGCCTTGGCTCTGCGGAGATCAAATTAACACTTCCCTGTCCTTGTTCATTCGTCAACGCTGAACCTTCAATTATCCCGCCTGTAGTCGTGAAATATACGGCCGTTCCGGGTTTAACGGGATTTCCATATTTATCTCCAACATAAGCTGTTATTCTATTTCTCAAGCCGAAAACATTATATCCTGGGAAATTAAGCTTTTCAGGCGCAATGCTGAAGTGAGCTGAATCAGGAAGCCCTCCATGAATAACTATCACAACCGGAAGTGACTTTATCGTTTTAGACCCAACATTTGATTCAGCTACAACTTGAACGACACCGGCTTTTGTTCCGCTGACTATATTTGCAGTTACTCTTCCTTTTGCATCGGTTCTTGCTTTAGGCGGATAGATAAACTCCCCCCCGCCTGGACCAGAACCGATCTTAAAGCTTACTTCAACTGAGTGCGCAAGGTCAACCGGTCTTCCCGATGAATCCTGGACTTCAAAAATCATTTGTGCAGTTTCAACTGAGCCACTTCCTTTAACTCCGATATTTTTTGCCGTTTGAGAGATCAAAACTATGCTCGCAGCCTCACCGCTAGTCGGTGTTTCAGGCGCAGTTCGTTTTAAAAATAAACCAGGGACATTGACCGTTCTGCCCGGAACCGCAAGGACGACAACAGTATCTGGCTCGTATCCCTCCTTGAACGCAATGACATTAACATTGATTTCCGCTTCAACTTCAAAACTAACCCTGTATCTTCCAACCGAATCAGTGTAAGTAACAACCTGCGGTGTAATTCCCGTAACTTTGATGACGGCGCTATCAATCGGCCAGCCAGTTACTGATTCAAAAACGCTCCCACTTAAAATAACCGTTTTTTGCTGAGGGACTTCCGGTTCAACAGCTTTTTTCTTGCAACCCATCAAGACAAGAAAAAACAAGGAAATGTAAAGCACAAATTTTTTCATCAGAGAATTCAAAATTTATTTTGATTTCAATTGCCTTTTGTAATTTTCAAGCGCCTTTAAAAGTTCTTCACGCTTTTCTCTCAAAATTGATCTCTCACTTATTCTTTCAGCTCTTTCCTTCAACCTTTCAGCCAATGTCGGCAAAATTTCAGCTTTTAGCAAAATTATCAACTCCTTTTTAACTGTCGTTTTCACATCAAACCCAAACAAATATCTCAAACCGAAAAACCACCAAGGCAAATCCTTAAGTATCGGAACACCCTCACGCGTTTTCCTTTCCTCATTTATGTAAAGTCCACCAATTATCGTTTCCTCCCCATCAAGTAAAAGAACGGATGTCTGAGCCGATGACTTATTTATGATTATCTGACCAACCGCAACTTGCGCAGCGTTGCTTCTTTCTATGCTCAAGTTAAGGTTTATAAAATACACAGTGTCATATCTTATAACTTGAGGTTTAACTCTTATGATTGAACCAGTTGAAATAAATTGTGTGATAGCATTTCCAGCAAAATCTCTAACCGTTGTTGAAACATCGCTTCCAACTTGAATTTGACCCTCTTGCCCCGATCTTACTGTTATCCTCGGGTTTGCAACAACCTCGCCTATTTGCTGCGATTCAAGCGCCTTAAAAACTGCAACCAAACTCCCAAAATCAAGGTCCGGGCTGACATCAATTGTGAATAAACCTGACTTTCCTTCTGCAGCGGACATCGTGACACCTAAGTTAACGTCTTTACCACGAAAGAAATCCCAACTGAAACCATATTGCTTAAGTTTTGAGGCATCCGCTTCAAAAAATACAGCCGAAATCATAACTTCACGACTTTCAAATTCAACCTTTGCCTTCTCCTCCTCGGTTGGTGCGGTCGGAGCAACAGCAACTCCAGTAACCTCAGCAAGCGGAACAATCTTTATATAATCTGCATATTCCTCATACCAAAGTTTATTCGCCCTCAAAATCAACTCAAGAGCATCAAGCCAATGCATGCGATCAATATCAACCCCAATCGGGTTTGTCCTTGATTCAGGGTCAACTATAACCTTTCCAAGGAACTTTTTGCTTAAATCATTAAAAATCTGAAGCGCTTGATTAAATGGCATTGTCTTTGACATTGAAACAATCTCTTCTGGAGCAACATACGCCCTTCTTAACTCGCGCGGACGCCCTCCAATTTGTGAAAGAGCTAAACCCGTTAAAACTAAAAAAAGGAGTAAAAAGATACAGATTTTCCTTTCCATCTCACCTCTCTGTTATTTTTGTTGCTCAAATCTGAGTTTCAAGACGAACTTTTCTACTATCCCTGCTTTGTTAAGTGTGAATTCAACCTGATTCTTCTCAACATCAATTTTTGTGACATAACCCAGATAAACTTCATCCCCCTCCTTTAAAACATGGATTTTACCCGTATGGTCCGCTACAAAAGCTCTACCAGGAATGATCGCCTTAAGGTCAGCCCTCTCAACTTCAAGAAGCCCTCGTATATTAGGCGGTAAGTCACGATAAACATATGGAACAAATGGATTTTTCACCTCTTCAACTTGAACATCAGCCAAAGTCCTTTTTATCGCTGGCAAATCCTTTACATCCGCATAAAGAGCGTGAATTTCCATCTGAAACGGAACAACAATTTGAAATTGCTTCGTCTTTTCATCCCTCGTTTCAACGCCACGCAGATCAAAACGGCTTATCCTATAAATTTGCGGTCCCTTTTCAAGATACCAGATGAATTTATAAATGTTATCAAACGACGCCTCACCTTTTATATCGTAAATGTTATAAGCATACTTTTGCGCCTTCTTGCTTCCAATATAAAGCATATCAAACTTTACAAAACCTGCATAACTTAAAATTGAATTTAGATAAGAATAAGTCATTGCAGGTGTCACATCTGGAAGTATCTGCTTGTCAAGTTGAGCAAGCTTTTCCTGTTCCTCTTTTATCTGCTTTTGCAAGTTGTAAAGCTCAACCTGTAAACCAGCCATCGCGTTTATCTGTTGGTTAACCCTCTGCGTCTCCTCCTTAACCTGCTTTAACTTTTTGGGATATGAATAAACGATGAAATACGCACCAACTGCAAGTATTATTATCAGAAAACCCAAGAGTATAAGCGTATTCCTTGTTTTATACGGCATCTATAAATCCAAATTTATTTTTTCATCGGTTGCGCTTTTATCGGCTCTGGTTGAATTCTCGCTTTTATCTCAAAATTATAAACTGTCCTCCCTCTTATCTCCTGAACCTGAACCTGCATCAAAGTCGCATTTCCAATCGCGTTTGAAAACCTCGGTATTCTGTTCCTGTAAAGCGAATACCCTCTTATCGTTATATTATTCAAATCAACCGCGTTTATATCCGTGATCCAAATCCTTCCAACCCTTTGAGCTTCAGTTGCAACCTTGTTCAAAAAGTTGCTCCAAATATCTGTGTTAACCTTCATTGAGTCAAGGACGCCAAATGTTGATTTATAATAAGCGAGTTTTTGCCTCGCTAAATCAACCTGTTGTTGTATCGCTTGAAGTTCAGCGAGTTCGGACTTCTTCCTCTGCAATTCAATCTCGGCTTCTGTCAAAGTCCTGCTCAATTGAGCTATCCTTGTCGTTATCTGAAATGTAAGCGCTGGGATCAGAAGTAAGAAAAGCCAACCGAGGATACCGAGTTTAAAAACCTTTTGCCCTTCCCTTACCTCAAAGGGTGTCAGGTCAATTGAGTAAAGTTCTTTATTCTCTATCTCAAGCGTTCTCCAAGCTGAACCAATTGCAACAGCAACCCTTGGCAAACTTTCCCAAAGCAAGGGGTCAGCACCGTTTGGGGACAAATTCGGAAACTTTATATAATCAATGTTGACTTCTTCCGGAAACACCTGCTCAAGCAATTCTTTCACCCCAGCTGATTGTGCCTCACCAGCGAGAATTATGTTATTTATCAACGGCAAACCTAAACTGTCCTGCTCAAGCATTAATCTGCTGTAAATCGTATTGGCAATATTATACGAATCAACACCCTCACCTATCATTGGCGAGATGTGATAAAGCTCGTTCCCCTTCATAAAGATAAAACGGCTAAATTCATGTCCAACATAAATTATCACAGTGACAGCGTCCGGTGGGAATTTATAATTTAACTTGACAAGATTGACAAGCGAAAACTCCGGCGTTTCAACGAATGCTATCTTGGGTATTCGCCCCCCAATTGCCCCTTTTATACTTTCAAGCAGATCAATAAGTACAATTCTTGAATCCCTCACGATTGCAAGAACTGAACCATCTGGAAAGCCAAGATAATTTACCATATCTGGTTTTATTTCTCCGGTCGTTTTCCCCTTTGAAAGCTCCTCAATTATCTTAGCTTTAAGTTTTTCCTTTTTTAATCCCCAGTTCGTCTCAAAAAACGAATAATAGATGTATGGCTCTGGCGTTGATATGGCGAGTTTATATTTCCTTCTTGGATATCTGCTCAAAACACCCGCAAGTATTGACGCATTATCCTGTGCTCCCTTTCCCGTCTCCATAAAGAGCAAATCCGCCGATGCTGTTTCCGATGTTATATCTATTGGGGATTGATCAAATGCGGATGTCTGCTTCGTCTCCTCAAAAACTTGTGCTCCAGCGACAGCTGTCTCAAGCTTACTCGCAAGATTAACAATTTGCGCATCAACGAATTTAATTCTTTTCTTACCCACCCTAGCAAGACAAGCAACTTGTAAGGATACGCCATCAACAAATACACCTACAGCAAGTTTCCCAGAAAATCTCTTATTTTTTGCCATCGCTTTCTAAAAATTTCTGTTTTAAAATATCAAGCTGCTTGCAACAACTGCTGCATCCTTCTCTTGTTGTTCGCATAATTAATTGCCGTCTCAAGTGAAATCTTACGCTCCAGATAAAGCCGTCTTAAATCTTGCTCCATGGTTATCATCCCCAATTCCGCACCCTCTGCTATCATCTGATAAATTTCACCAGTGTTATTATTCTTTATCGCTGCTCTTATTGATGGTGTCATAACCATTACTTCCTTAGCAAGGACACGTTTCCCATCCAAGCTTGGAACAAGCTTTTGAGAGATAACGCATCTCAAAATGTCCGCTAAACGATTTCTAACTCTTTCTTGTTCTATCGGTGGCACTTCTCCAATTATCCTGTCTATGCTTTCAACCGCCGAGGATGTGTGAAGCGTTGACAAAACCTTATGACCGCTATCGGCAACTTCAAGCGCAGCCATAATCGTATCCGGGTCGCGCATCTCACCAATTATGATTATATCCGGGTCCTGGCGCAACGCCTCAATTGTTCCCTGCTTGAACGACATCGTGTCCCTCCCAACCTCCCTATGCCTTATAATACATCGCTTCGACTCGTGAACATATTCAACAGGTGACGCAATTATAATTATATGTCCGTCAACCGTCCGATTGTTAAGGTCAACAATTGCATCAAGCGTCGTGCTTTTACCAGACCCAGTTATACCTGTGACAAGAATTAAACCCTCCTTCGTATATTGCAAACTTAAAACTCGCGTCACATTCGGATGAAAACCATAACTCTCATAAGGTCTTATCTGCGTGCTTATCGCCCTCATGTTTAAAGCAAGGTCATCAAGATCAAAATAAGCATCCGCACGATAACGGAAAATCGTCCCACTGTCATCCTTAAATGTATATGAAAAGTCAAGGTTTCTGTTCTCATACAGATATTGCCTTTGTCTTTCCATTAACAAACTCTGTATAAGTATGTTAAACTCATCAATCTCATATGTCCCAAACTCTGGGATCGGTTTCTTTGCCCCGTGTATCCTCAACCAAACCATTTTCTTTGAACCCCACCCACCAAAATCTATATCCGAGGCTTCAACCTCACGCATCCTTAAAAGAAACATATTGATCAAATTCCTTAAAACAAGCTTTTGGCTTTCGCTCATCTTTTTTATCAACTCATCACCTATAAACATCTGCTTCTCAACGCTGAAAAGCGTAATCGGAATCTTTGACGCAAGCGAACTTAATAATTCTTTCGCCTCCTTAACAATTTGCGGATTCACAGGCATAGATCAAATCTTCTTAATTTTTATTCCCACCATGAAATTAACCTCAACTGCCTTATATCAGGGTAACTTACAAGTGGATAAAAAGGCGGTGCCTTCGTCCTAAAGCGCGGGTCGTATCTATACCTTTTGCTAAAGCCATTTTGAATTATACCACTTGCTCCCGAGAAATGTCCAACGGGTCCTCTTTGCTCTTGAACTATACTCCCCGTTAAATAAATCGCTCCTGACGGAGGTCTTTTATCCCAATTCTCAGCAATGAAAACCTTGTCGCTTGAACCACCATCCCATGCAAGTATAGCAGCTTGAATTACAACATCATTTTGATTCGGATCACTATCCGCAACTATCACATTCCCACCATTTGAAATAAGCCCAAGAAAATCATCAGAATTCGGGTTGACATTTGGATCCTGTGCATATTTTAAATCATCCCATATTCTTATGTCTCTATCCGCAAGAATTGTAAGCTGACCATCTATTGTCCCTTCAACCACAACATCACCTTTCACCCATACGACACCAGTTGAACTGATGTTATTAACATTTAATGTTTCTGGACCGGCAGATGTAAATTGCGGAACCTTGCGTGTCCTTCCATATGAACCGCTTCCTATCGTTTGATTCTGATAGCTTTGGACATATCGTCTTATAACCTTACCATTCGGTAAAAATTTGAAGTAAACCCCAACTGCGCCAGCAGAGCTTGGGTCATACACCCCGCCCCCATTTATCGCTGCTGTTTTTGTCCTTGTCATATCAACAGGTATTTCAGCCCTTATGCCAACTTCCCAACCCCCGTAAAACTTTGCCTTATTTCTTGAAGATGTCGGAGCCGGGTTAATTCCAGAATAAGCTGTAACTTTATCATAAAAAACAGGCGTCCCATAAGTATGAAGCGTTGAATTCGTATGAACAGGACCCCAAACGGTATCACCATTTATCCAATAGACAGGTGCACCATTGAAAAATTCAGTCCCAGTAAACCAGAAATATTTTGACGCAGGCGTTACAGGACCGCTTGAATATTGAAAATATGCGAAAGCTGAATCCTCCAATCTATACGGTCTTTTATACTTGGCATAATATGTATCAACGAAAGCATATCCCCAAGCCTTAACACTTAACTTAACAATTGAATCAGGAACAACCGGGAAAACTCTAACAACAGCGGTGCAGTTGTTCATAACGACATTGAAAGTTGTATTCGTCACCGTATCTTTCCAAACCTTGTTCACACCAATGTTCATAGCACTTACAGCTGTCTCGTGAACCAATGTTTTAGCATAGTAATAGTTAAAGCTATCCGAAGCGGACATAACTGCTCGCGCCATTCTCAATTGATAAATAGAAAAAGCAGTTATAAAACCGATCAAAATCAAAAGAGATGATTTCCCAAACATAGAACAACCTCTAATTTTTACCTTCTTAAATTCTTTGAGACAAGTCGCGTTTGCCTCCAAAACGATGTTCTGAGTAACCTTCTTAACTCTTTCTTTCTATACTCAACATCTTGTATGTTTGCCATATCTCTCTTCACAAGCTCTGGCGAAAGGACAACCCTTGGATTAAATGCTGTCAATGTGACCTCAACCATCTTTGAAGCAATGAGTTCCGTACCTGGGTCAACTGGATTTCCAATCTGATCAAGGTATCTGAAGACCCGACCATTACCTATCCTCCCGATATCAGAAACTCTTTCACCTTCTCCGGTTATCTTAAGTCGTCGTGTGACTTTATACATTGTTATGCTCGTATCGCCGTAATCAATCACCTCAGCTGGCGTGATAATATATTCAATTGTGTCAGCAATATTATCTCTATGAGGTATGACATGCCCAAAGTAGTCAAATTCCCTATTAAGATGGGCGATAAACTTCAAACGATTAGGTAAAGCTGTAAATATAACCTGCTCACCCTCAGGAACTCCATACCCCATCTTTCTGAGGTCATATTCAATTATTCCCGACATATTCGCAAGATTTATCTGAGAGATCGCATCAGCATTGTAATTGAAAAAATCTCTCGTCCCAGAGTCGGTCACAGTTATTGTAATAAGCAAAATCGCTCCACCAACTATCATTGCCGTTATGTAGTCAAGGAAAGTTGTCATAATAATTATTTCGTTAATTGTAAAACCAATAGCTATACACAAAACTTATCTTCACCGTATCCCTTACCCTGCCGGTCGCTGTATCTTTATAAATCAATGGCGGGTCATATGCGTCCGTAACTATAACAGTCATACGCTTGTGGAATGTCTTATTTGAGACAGGCACAACTTTATCACCTACAAGGTCAACATATTCAACCTTGAAACTTACTCTATAAACCACACTGCTTTTCCCAGTATCAACTTTAACAATCCCGTTATAATCATCAAAATCATCTATCTCAATTAGCCCTGTCATCGTTGTATCATCTGGGTCAAGCCCAAGCGTTGATGAGAAGGTGCTCGGGTTGGTTTTCTCAGTGTTGTTTGAATCTGCAACCGCCTCATCAAAATAATATTGTGATGCCTGTTCTATATATGATGTTGCAATTGAAAGCGCCTCAAGCCTATACCTATTTTGCGCAAGCGATATATCATGACTTGAGATCCCACGGTTTATGTTCAAAACCGCAAGCGTAAGCAAAGCTAAAGCCAAAATTGTTATCAAAGTTTGAGTCATAGCATTTAATCCTCTGTTGTTGCATGTGCAACTTCTTCAAGGGTTGTAAGCCCTTGCTTTATCCTTTCCCTACCAGCTGCTCTCAAAGTTAACATCCCATCCTTTATTGCTTGCTCACGTATGGCTTCCTCATCTATATCCTTACCCGTTTTGAAAATCAACCTCCTTATCTCCTTCGTAAAATAAAGCGCTTCATGAATTGCAATCCTTCCTTTATATCCACCGTGGCAGTTATCACAACCAACCGCTTCATAAAACACAGTGTTCTTTATTTCCTCTTCCGTGAAACCCAAGCTCAAAGGTATTGATGGATCAAGGTCCTCTATTGGTCGTTTGCATTTATCGCAAAGTTTTCTTATCAACCTTTGAGCGATGATGATATTAATCGCATAAGCAATCAAGAATGTCTCTATCCCCATCTTGTAAAGTCGCGATATCGCACTTGGAGCGTCATTCGTGTGAAGTGTTGAAAATGTCAAGTGCCCAGTGTTCGCAAGTTTAATCGCAATCTCTGCCGTCTCCTTGTCCCTTATCTCACCAACCATCACAACATCCGGGTCATGCCTTAAAATCGCCCTTAAAGCTTGTTCAAAATTCATCTTCGGACCGATTTTCAACTGCCTTGCTCCGGGGATTATATATTCAACAGGGTCTTCAACTGTAAGAACATTTATTTCCGGTTTTATTATGTAATGAAGAGCAGCCATCAAAGTCGTTGATTTACCACTTCCCGTCGGTCCAGTAACTATAACCATTCCCTGTGGCTTTGAGATCGCCTTGATGAAAAATTCCTTCGCTTTACCCTGAAACCCTAACTTGTCAAGGTCAGTTATAACCTTTCTATCATCAAGAACCCTTATCACTATGCTTTCAAACTTATACTGGAACTCCTTCCCAACTATAGGTAAAACTGAAACTCTATATCTTATCATATGCCCATCTACTTTCCTCTGTATAAAACCATCTTGTGCCATTTCCCTCTCAAACCTGTCAACATTTTTTGACCTGTCTTTGACAACCGCAGCTATCGCTTCAGGCCTTATACCTTCCTGAACATGCCAGAGACGAAGCTTCCCATCTATTCTAAAATGAATTTCAGTTGTCTTTGAATCCTTCGGGATTATATGAATATCACTTGCTCCCTTTCTCACCGCCTCAACAAGCATCCCCTCAACAAGGTTTACAAGCATGCTTTTGTTTATTTCCGCCTCAATAGCTGCCTCATCAAGCGTCTCCTCTTCAAGTTCATCCTCTGTTATCTCTATCTTTGATTCTTCAAGAACCTTTAAAAACTCATTCTCAGGTGGGAAAACCTTCTCAAACAAACTTTGCATATCCTTTAATCTTACATAACAAACCTCATACCTTTTCACCCCAAGCGCCCTCGCAATAAGAGGAATACTCCTACTTGTAGGATCAGCTGCAATCAAAATCAACTTGTCCGTTTTTTGTTCATCATACTTTAGGGGTAAGATCTTTTCAGCTTTTAACTGCTCCTTCAACGCCTGAGGCAACGGTTCAACAAGTCTCTTTATGAAATCAATCCTACTCTTATCAATGTTTTCGTCGGCAAGATAAATTTCCCTAAACCCATAAAGATTCGCCACCTCTTTAAAAACAGCATCATGGTCAATGTTAAAATCAGTTACAAGTATCTGAGCCAAACTCCGCCTCGTCTTTGAGTCCTCTTGTTCCTTAATTTTCAAAGCTCTTTCAAGCGTCTCATAATCAATTATCCCCTTCTTTAAAAGCGTATACCCAAGCTTATCCGTTATATCAACGCCAACTGTCATTTCGCATCACCTTTAAAAATTTAAATTTAAAAAGGGCAAAATTATTGAATATGGTGTCTTCGGCTTGACCATCGCCGTCTCACTTGAAACAAGCGTCAAAAGCGTCATAACGATCATTATTATCATCGCTATCCCAAGCTGAATGAAATCAACAGCATTTTTGAGCTTATAAACCGTCTCTTTTTCATAATAATTTGCTATTTGAAGTGCGGTTTGCTTGACCGTTCCTGTCTCAGCACCTGAGTGAAATCTTGCAAGCGCCGTCTTGGTAAAAACACCAGTAGCTTCAAACGCCTCAACAAGCCCTTTACCTTGACTTAACATCATCGGTATCGCTATTGTCTTTATCTGATGCTCCATATATTTATTCCCACACGCCTCAGCTGCTAACCTTATAGCATCTATGTTCTCACCCGAACCAGAATATAAAGCGTAGAAAACCCTGCAAAAAATTTCTATAGTCGTTTTGTGAATTAAAGGACCAAGAACTGGAATTTTTATTATATACTTGTCACGCAAAAACTGCCCCTTAGGAGTACGCAGAAAATAGATAAAAGCAAAAATGATAACTCCTGCAACCAGCAAGATAAAAGTCATATTGTTAATCAGGAAATAACTTAACTTTAAAGTCGCAGCTGTCATCGGCGGAAGTTCAACCCCGAGTTTGAGGAAAAGTTCAGCCGTCTCAGGAAAAATATAAGCCACATAAAAAATGACAGCACCTATCAAAGCTATAAGCGTAAAGATCGGCATTATGAGAGCACTTTTGAGATTTTTCTTAAACTCAGCATTTCTCTCAAGAAACTTTGCCGTGCTTTCATAAATATCAGCCATATTACCGCTCTTTGAAGCAAGCCCAAGCATCCGTGCCGTAAATTTACCAAGCACTTTCTCCTGCTTTATAAACGCCTCCTCGCTATCCTTCCCCTGCCTTAAATCGTTATTAATCTCCTTCAACGCCTCTCTTAAAGTCGGATGTTGAACATCATTTATCAAAAGCTGAAGCACCTCGTTATAAGGCAACTTCTCACGCAACATATCCGAACTTACACGAACAAATGTTATAATTTCCGTCTCAGGCGGTTTAAACTTAAAATCAAGAACTTTCGGCTGGATGCTTACAACCTTATAACCAAGCTTCTCAAGTGCTTGTTTAACCTCTTCTTTCGTGAACGCCTTCTGCTCACCTGTTATCGGCTTCTCACTATCACGCTGAACCTTGTAAATAAAAGTCCTACGTTTCTGAATCTTCGTTATCTTGATCTTCCTCTGCTCGGCGAGAAGTTTGATTTTCTTCTTCGCTTCAGAAAAATTATCGGCAGTTATAATACCTTGAACAGGGCGCCCCGTTAATGTTATCCCTTCAAATCTATAGTCAGGCAAGTAAAACCACCTCCCCAGAAAATAATTTTAAAAAGGGGCGCCAAAAACGCCCCAAAATTAACTATTATTGAGGAGTCCACCCTTGCAAAGTGCCATAACCTTTATCCGCATCCGTCGTCTGCAAACCAGTCGCTACTCCTTGGTAAATCCTACTGGCATCAGCGGTCACGCAATCAATAGCTGCAACATAATTATTCCCAATTCTTTCCTTGCCTAACGCATGAATTACAACCTTTTGATCACCAGTGAGTATCTCAACCCTATAGCTTCCATTCGCGTTTCCTGTATCAAGCGGACTAAGAGCAAAGTTTGCAAAGCTATTTCCACCGCCACCAAGTTCAATTGGTGTCCTGTAATATCTCTGCGCCTTTGATGCAAGATTTGCAAGGTCACTTGCAACGGCGCTCCTGTTGGCGTCAACCGCACTGCTCTTGAACATTGAAATACCAACCGCAATTGCAATACCAACTATGATGACGCCAAGAACAATGAGCAAAAGTTGCTGCTGACCCATATTAATTACCTCCTGTTTAATTTTTTAGCTTTAATTAAAGAACGATGCTTCTACACGAAAGATAACTCTATATTTCCTAAAAGTCAAGTGTTCTCCAACATATTCAATAAATTCTATGCCACAAATCACATCCTCAAAACTCACTGAAAATTCAACAAAATCAATCCTTACTATAACTTTCTTTGAAATTTTTACAACCCGGTGATGTCACATTTTGTTGCATCTTAAAATAGTTTGAAAACCGCTAAGAAAACGATCAAAAGAAAAACAAGCAGATTGATATAGGCGTATCTCCTTATAGCGTCGTTCAATTTCCCAAGCTTTCCCTCGTCAGGGTCTCCAACGCTTAAAATTTCACCCCTCTTTGAGACATACTTCACCCCAACAAAAATTCCCGAGATAATGAACCAAACGAACAAAATCAACTTAACAAGTAACCACCCCGGAAAACCACCGATATGAACCCAATTATAAATTCCCGTCAACAGCGCAAGAAAACCGCCAATGCGTGCTAACCTTGAAAAATCAATGGTCAATCTATGCAAAGATAAGGCGATCTCTCTTTGCGATTGTTTTATTGCCAACTCAACTATTGGAAGCCCGAAAACAGCAACAGAGATAAGCATCGCGGATAAAAGATGAAGGAAGAAAAAAATATTTTCAATTAAACCGCCCATGGCTTCAAATTTTTAATTTTTAATCGGATTTCAAACTTGCAATGTAAATTTCAACATCGCGAATCTTTTGGAAATTCGGATAATCTTTTTTTATCCTTTCAAAAAGTCGCAACGCTTTTTCTCTTTCACCGGCAAGTTTATAATTCCTTGCCGAATTATAAAGATATTCTGGGACAAGGATATTTTCCTTAAACCTCTGTGCTGCTCTTTCAAAATATTCGCCCGCCTTTTTGTAATCGCCCTTTACCTCATAAACTGATGCAATTCCAGCAAGAGCCGAAGCAAGTAAAAGTTTATCATCCCCATCATATTTTTTGAAGTACTTCAAAGCATTGTCATAATCGCCAATCATAAAATAAGCATTCGCAAGATAATAAGTTGCTATTTCTCCCGCCTTTGTCCCGCCATAATTTTCAACTATATATTTCAATCCTTGGATATTCCTCTGCGGAATGCCGTCAATGGCTGTTTTATAATCTCCACTATCATAATAGCCCATAATTTTTGCAAACAAAACCTCCGCCCTTTCATTCTCCGCCTTCAAATTATTCCGATAGATTATCACGCCAGCAACAACAATTATAAGCCCAGTTAACACATAGCTTAAAATTTTCCTGTTTTTTTCAACAAATTCCCGCGCTTTGTAATAGGTGAGAACAAGCTTGTCCTCTTTAAGTTCTCGCTTTTTTATCTTCTTTCTCGGTTTGAGCATAAAGTTGCGAAATTTTATTTTTTGTTTTTAAAAATATACAATTTGAAAGTGAAATGCAAAACAAAAATTTGAAAATCTCGCTTAAAACTCGTAAAATTTAGCAAAAACAAAAATGCAAACGCACAATGACAACAAAAGCCCCATCACCTGTGAAAGAATTCCCAGCTGATAGCCCCGAAAAAATTGCTTATTCAGTGGTTGAAGGAATTCCCGCCGAAGAACCCAACGACTTAAACCGCCTTGGATATCATATATGGCTTTACCTTACGGGAAAGGTTGCTTCACTTGAAGAGGCGATTAAAATGGCAAGGTCACGTTTAAAAATTTCCGAAGAATCAGCAATTCAAATAATAAAAGAGCGACTTAAAGAAAAAGGATTTTAACTTAAAAAGGGCGGTTGAAAAACCGCCCTTTAATTTTACTTTAACAACCTCTTATACTTCTCGTAATACCTCAAAATTTTCTCAACATAATTTATCGTTTCCTTGTAATTTTTGAAATAGCCACTTCTTGGTCTACCTGTCTCCCAAACATATCTATGAAGCGTGTAATATTCTGGTGAAAGTAGAGATAACGCCAACTTCACCGATTCCCACTCGTTTGGGTTTCTGCCTAAATAGAGCGCAAGATGCTGAGCATCAAGCACCCGTCCCGGACCAGCATTATAAGCAGCAAGTGCAAGCTTTAAGCATTCAAGTGAATCCATGCCCCGGGAATAAAATCTATTAAATTGCGTCCAAAGGTAATGCATCCCGGCAACGATGTTTTGTTCAGGTGTTTTATAGTCATAAATATGCGAAACCGCTGAAACGATTTCTTCCCCTGTCTCAGGCATCAGCTGGAGTAATCCATAAGCTCCCTTTGGGCTAACTGCGTTATGGTCAAAGTTTGATTCCTGTTGAATGACAGCCAAGATTAAACGCCAATCAAAACCGTAAATTTTTGAATACCTTTTTATCAATGGGAGATATTCCCTTATCTGGTTTATGTTCCCCGTCCCCCATAACGATGGTTCTAAGCTTTGGTCCCCCAGGGGTTCTTCAGACGCTTTTTCAGATGTGACAATTACATTAACTCCTCTATCCGAGACATTGGTATTCCCAGCGCAACTTAAAATCATCGCCATGCTAAAAAGCAAAACGATGATCTTATGACCCGCATCCTTGTTAAATTTACGATATTGTTTATGCATAAAAATAAATCTCCTTTTGTTTTTAATAAATCACAAAAGCGCAAGGGTTATAAAAGGGAATCAAAAGCGGGCTAAATAATATAACCCTTGCAAATTTAAAATGCAAAATAAACCCGAAAATTTCTGTGACCAGTGTAACTTGGACTTGGAACGAAATTTTCAAACGCAATTTTTCTTATTGATTTTCAATAAAAAAGCAAAGAAACTTTGAAATTTCTACTTGAATTTTATCGTATATTTTGCTAAATTAGTTCAGTTAAACTACAAAAATTTTGGAGGTAAGAGATGCGATTTTCAATTTCAAGCGACAGGTTAAAGGATGTTTTAACCAAGGTAAGCGCTGTCGTCCCATCAAAAACAACCTTGCCGATACTTCAAGATATTTTATTTGAGGTAAACGGGAACACATTGAGTTTATCTGCAACAGACCTTGAAATTTCGGTTAAGGTGACTTTAAACCCGATTGAGGGTGAGGAAGATGGCGCCGTGGCAATCCCGGAGGACAAGCTTACAAGCATAATTAAAGCGCTTCCCGAAGGATTACTTTTAAAAATTGAATCCCTTGACTCGGACAGAGTTTTAATAACTACGAACAAAGGTGGAGAATATAAAATACCAAGCTCAAGTGCTGAAGCTTTCCCGACAATACCTGAAGACATAGCCGAGACGGCAGCTTTTAGGGCTCAAATTTATGGTGAAACACTGAAAGATATAATTGAAAACACTGTCTTTGCTACATCAAAAGAGGAAATAAGACCTGCTACAATGGGTGTCTTTTTCCAGTTCAAGAGAAATGAATTTATAGCGGTCGCCACCGATGGATATCGCCTTGTCAAAATCGCAAAGAAAGGAATAGACTTTGAGGGAGAAGATACCCCAGGGGTTATAGTCCCGGCGAAAACACTTCAAATAATTAACAAATCAATTGAAGATGAAGAAAACATAAACATCGCTATCAACGAAAAACATATCCAATTCTCAACTGAAAATATCTCAATCGTCTCACGCTTGATTGACGAAAAATATCCAAACTATGAAAGTGTAATCCCGTATGAAAACAACAAAGAATTGGTAGTTGAGCGTGATATCTTCCTTTCAACTGTGAAGAGGGTCTCAATTTTCGCAAACTCAACGACAAATCAAATAAGATTTGCCCTTGACCCTGCTGGGTATCTGGAAATTTCAGCGGAGGATATTGACTTTGGTGGTTCAGCCAAAGAGGTCTTAAACTGCACTTATAACGGCGAGCCGATGGAAATTGCTTTCAATGCGAAATTTATAATAGATATCTTAAGCCATCTTGACTCTGAAAATGTGCTTTTTAAATTTGGCAGTCCCACCAAAGCTGCAATAGTTCAACCACATGAGCAAAGCGCCGATAAAGAAATCTTGATGTTAGTTATGCCGATGAGATTAAACGCTTGAAAATTATGATTTTGAGGACAATAGAGATTAAAAACTTTAGAAATCACATTCACACAAAAATTGAGTTCTCTGAAAACCTGAACCTATTCGTTGGCGGTAATGCCCAGGGGAAAACAAGCATACTTGAGGCAATATCATACTTGTGTTTGACAAGAAGTTTCAATGCGAATTCCGATTCGTATGTTTTGAATTTTAATTCAAATTTTTTTGAAGTGACGGGTTTGTTTGAACTTCAAGGTGGGCACGAAACAATCATAAGGGTATTTTTTGAACCCGGGCGAGGCAAAAAAGTTTTCCTAAATAAAGAGAACATTGAAAAATTTTCAATCATAATAAATAAATTTCCAGTTGTAATACTTGCACCGAAAAGCAAAGAAATAGTTCTTGGCTCCCCGGATGATAGAAGAAAGTTTTTTGACCTGACCATTGCCCAGTCAAATCCCGCATATATTGACGAACTCCTTGAGCATAAAAAAATTCTGAAGCAGAGGAATAAAATTTTAAACGCTATTTCAGCAGGAGAAATTAAATTTGAACAGGGGATTGACTTGCTTGAGGTGTGGGACGAAAGCTTTATTAATCAGTGCGCAAAGATAACTTTCAGGCGATTGAAATTTTTGAAAGAGTTTATTTCTTTTTT
The DNA here is from genome assembly GCF_900070205.1 of Candidatus Thermokryptus mobilis. Lineage (NCBI taxonomy): Bacteria > Pseudomonadati > Candidatus Kryptoniota > Candidatus Thermokryptus > Candidatus Thermokryptus mobilis. Next base: position 171,488 of record NZ_FAOO01000002.1, read on the forward strand.
CAAAGAGGCATATTCTAAATTTGAGACGAACGAAAATCCTGAGATTGAATACACAAGCAAAGTAGAAGCAAATTTTGATGATAATTTTGATATGATAAGAGAGTTCTTCAAAGATATGCTTCTCAAATTGAGGCAAGAAGAGATAAAGCGAGGGATGACGCTCGTTGGTCCGCAAAGGGATGAGTTTATTTTTAAAATAAACGGGCATGAGCTAAGACGTTTCGCCTCACAAGGACAAGCGAAGTCGTTTCTTGTCTCGCTTGCAGTAGCTAAATTTTTTTATTTGAAGGAAAAGAAATCCGAAACGCCGATTTTACTTCTTGATGATGTCTTTGGTGAGTTTGACATTGTAAGGGCACAAAAGTTAATTTCAATTGTTGGAAATGTCGGACAATCGTTTTTAACATCAACAGATTTAAATTTTGTGCCGATGTTTACAGAAAGGATTAAATTTAAAAAATTCATAGTAAGTTCGGGAACAGTTCAAGATGCGTAAAAAAGGACCGACATTGCTTGGTGAAGTGCTGATTGAGCTTTTAAAAGAGCTTGGAATTGAGCACAAGGTTAAGGAGGAGATGGCGTTAAGCTGTTGGGGCGAAGTTGTAGGTCCTTACATTGCGCGCGTATCATTTGCGGAAAGAGTTGAAAATGGTGTTCTATATGTTAAGGTTGAAAATCCATCCTGGAAACATCACCTTTTTATGCTCAGAAGAGAAATTATCAAAAAGATCAACGATCATCTCAAATCCAATGCGATAAAAGAAATTGTTTTCATTGATGTCGGTCAAAATTTTAAAAACAAAGTTTGAAAGTGAAAGAAATGCCAAAGACGAAGGCAAAGGACAAAAAGGAAAAAATAAAACCAAAGGATAATTCAATGAAATTGAAGTATGAGAGCAAGAAACCTTCAAATGGAGATGGCAGTGAATATACAGCTGAAGCGATCCATGTTTTAAAAGGTCTTGAAGCAGTAAGAAAAAGACCAGCGATGTATATAGGAGATGTTGGCGTGAGAGGATTGCATCACCTTGTTTATGAGGTCGTTGACAACAGCATTGACGAAGCACTTGCTGGTTTCTGTAAAAACATTGAAGTTGTTATAAATAAAGATGGCTCGGTTAGCGTAACCGACGATGGGCGCGGAATACCCGTTGATATTCACCCTGAGGAAAAGAAGTCAGCACTTGAAATTGTGATGACGGTTTTACACGCCGGTGGAAAATTTGATAAAAGAGTTTATAAGGTCTCTGGCGGATTGCACGGCGTTGGTGTGTCAGTTGTAAATGCCCTTTCGGAATGGCTTGTCGCTGAGGTATATAGAGATGGGAAAATTTATAGACAAAAATATGAGCGTGGTGTCCCAGTTACTCCCGTTGAGGTTGTCGGGACAACGGATAAAAGAGGAACAAAGGTAACTTTCTTGCCAGATAAATTGATTTTTAAGAATACGAAATTTGATTTTGAGCGTCTTTCTGAAAGGATGAGAGAGCTTGCATTTCTAAATCCTGATGTTACGATAACCCTTGAAGATAAAAGAACCGGGCAAAAGGAAGTTTTCCATTATACAGGTGGAATTGTTGAATTTGTCAAGTATGTTAATTCAACGAAGAAGCCACTTCACTCGGATGTGATTTATATAACTGGTGAAAGGGAAGGCGTTTATGTTGATGTCGGCATTCAATACACAGACGAGTATATGGACACAATTTTATCCTATGTGAATGATATAAACACAATTGAAGGCGGAACCCATGTCAGCGGTTTCAAGGCAGCATTGACAAGGACATTAAACACATACGCTCAAAAGAATAATCTTTTGAAGTCAAAGGTTGAGCTTATAGGTGATGACTTCAGAGAAGGATTGACCGCTATTATAAGCGTTAAAGTTCCCGAACCACAATTTGAGGGTCAGACGAAAACAAAACTTGGAAATAGCGAAGTAAAAAGTATAGTTGAGTCAATAGTAGCTGATGGTTTGATGGAATATCTTGAACATAATCCGACAACGGCGAGGAAAATCCTTGAAAAATGTATAAGGGCAGCTGAGGCAAGGGAAGCAGCTCGTAAGGCGAGGGAACTTGTTAGACGAAAAAACGCTCTTGACTCAAGCGGTTTGCCCGGAAAACTTGCCGATTGCTCAATAAATGACCCTGAATTGACAGAAATTTTCATCGTTGAGGGCGACTCAGCTGGTGGTAGTGCAAAGCAAGCGAGAGATAGACAATTCCAAGCGATTTTACCGATAAAAGGTAAAATTTTAAATGTTGAGAAAGCACGACTTCACAAGATACTTGAAAACCAGGAGATAAGAGCGATTGTCCAAGCTCTTGGCACCGGAATAGGCGAAGACGATTTTGACCCGAATAAAGTAAGATATGGGAAGATAATTTTAATGTGCGATGCTGATGTTGATGGAAGCCATATAAGGACGCTTCTTTTGACATTCTTTTATCGTTATATGAGGGGATTGATTGAAGCTGGCAGAGTTTACATAGCTCAGCCTCCCCTTTACAAGGTAAAGAAAGGTAAACTTGAGTTTTATGCGTATAGTGATGAGGAGAGGGAGCAAATAATTGAACGATTGAAACAGGAGAAAGAGCAAGGTGAAATAACTGTAACAAGATTCAAAGGTCTTGGTGAGATGAACCCCGAACAGCTTTGGGAGACAACGATGGACCCAGAGAAAAGGACATTGCTTCAGGTTACAATTGAAAACGCAGCCGAAGCGGATAGAATATTCTCAATCCTTATGGGAAGCGATGTTGAACCGAGGAAAAAGTTTATTGAGAAGAACGCGAAGTTTGTCAGAAACCTTGACATTTAAAACAAAAATTTTAGAAGCTGATGGCGACGATTCAAGAGAAAATCCAGCCAGTTGAGATTGAGGAGGAGATAAAGTATTCATATCTTGATTATGCTATGTCGGTTATCGTATCGCGGGCTTTACCCGATGTCCGCGATGGTTTAAAGCCCGTTCAAAGGCGAGTTCTTTACACTATGTATGAGCTCGGTCTTTTACACAATAGACCTTACAAAAAGTGCGCAAGGATAGTTGGAGAAACACTTGGTAAATATCACCCACATGGTGATGCAGCTGTATATGACACGCTTGTTCGTCTTGCACAGGATTTCACAATGCGTTATCCCCTTGTTGATGGTCAAGGAAACTTTGGCTCAGTTGATGGTGATTCACCAGCTGCTATGAGATACACCGAGGCGAGATTATCAGCCATAGCCGAAGAGATGCTTCAAGATATTGAGAAAAATACGGTTGATTTCAGACCAAATTTTGATGAAACTCTGAAAGAACCCGAAGTCCTCCCGACAATTTTACCAAATCTCCTTGTCAATGGCTCAAGTGGAATAGCTGTTGGAATGGCAACGAATATACCTCCTCATAACTTAAACGAAATAGTTGATGGGCTTATAGCACTTTTGAAAAATCCTGACCTTCCAGTTGAGAAACTGATGAGATATATCAAAGGACCGGATTTCCCAACAGGTGGTATAATAGTTGGCTTGTCAGGTATAAAAGAGGCTTACACAACCGGGAAAGGTAGGATAATTGTCCGTGCGAAGGCGAGCATTGAAAATTACAAGGGACGTTCAAGGATTGTAATAACCGAGATCCCGTATCAAGTAAATAAAGCGTCTTTGATTGAGAAGATAGCCGAGCTTGTTCAAGAAAGGAAAATAGAGGACATATCAGACATAAGGGATGAATCAGATAAAGACGGGATGAGAATTGTGATTGAACTGAGAAGGGATGCTCAACCGGAAGTCGTCCTTAACAATCTTTACAAGCATACTAATTTGCAAACGACCTTTGGAGTCATAATGCTTGCGCTTGTCAATGGTGTGCCTAAGATTTTAAACTTGAAGGAGATGATGAATGAGTTCATAAACTTCAGATTGAATGTGATTGTAAGAAGGACGAAGTTTGAGCTTGATGATGCGGAAAAAAGAGCACATATACTTGAGGGTCTTAAGATAGCCCTTGACAACATAGATGAAATAGTTGAACTTATAAAGAAGTCAAAAGACCCGGAGACGGCAAAGGTAAATCTTATGAAAAAATTTAAACTTTCGGAGATTCAAGCTAAGGCGATACTTGATATGAGATTACAGCGTTTGACGGGACTTGAAAGAAGCAAAGTTGAAAGTGAATATAAAGAGATGATCAAATTGATTGAGAAATTGAAAAGCATTTTAAGAAGCAAGGAGTTGCAGAAAGAGTTGATACACGAAGAGCTGTTGAAGTTGAAGGAGAAATATGGGGATGAAAGGAGAACTTTGATAATAGAGGGCGAGGAGGACTTTAGCGTTGAGGATTTGATAGCTGAGGAAGATGTCGTCATAACGATAACTCATAATGGTTTCATAAAGCGTTATCCAGTGAGCGGTTATAGGAGACAAAACAGAGGTGGAAAGGGAATAACAGCAGCTGTAACTAAAGATGATGACTTCATTGAGCATATGTTTGTTGCTTCAACTCATCATTACATAATTTTCTTCACTGACAAAGGAAGAGCATATTCACTTAAAGTTCACGAAATTCCAGAGGGAAGCAGAGCTTCAAGGGGTCGTTCAATTTCACACTTGATAAGGAAAGAACCCGATGAAAAGGTCACAGCTTTTGTTGCGGTTAAAGAATTCAATGAGAATCTCTTTGTCACGATGGTCACAAAGACGGGACTGGTTAAAAAAGTTCCACTTATGGAGTTTGCCACGACTAGGAAGACAGGGCTGATAGCTATAAATCTAAATCGTGGCGATCGGCTCGTTGATGCTCGTCTTACCGACGGTGGACAGGATTTGATAATAGGAACAAGGAAGGGAATAGCGATAAGGTTTAACGAAAAGGATATAAGACCGATGGGGAGACAAGCTGCGGGCGTGAGAGGAATTAAACTTGAAAAAGATGATGAAGTGATCGGAATGATAGCTGTTAAAAGAGCTGGGACGACAATTCTTGTTGTCACCGAAAAAGGTTTCGGTAAAAGAAGTGAACTTAATGATTACAGAGTCACCCATAGGGGTGGGAAAGGGATAATAACTGTAAAGGTTAATGACAAAACCGGGGACATGGTGGCTATAAAAGAGGTCCTTGACAATGATGATGTAATGATTGTGACGACAAAAGGTTACCTTATAAGGCAACACATTAAAGATATAAAGATAATGAGTAGACAAGCACAAGGTGTGAAACTTATAAAATTAAACCACGGTGACACGATCGCATCGGTTGCGAGTGTCATAAGCGAGGATGAGGAGGATTGATTTTTAAATTTCAAATTTTAAATTTAACTTCAAATCGGAAACAAAAATTAACTAGGTGATGAAAAAGTGAAGAAGAACAGATGGAAGATTATTTTGATTTTAATTTCAATTGCTGGGACGCTTTGGTATCTTTATCCAACCTATAAGGACATAAACTATCAGAAAAAATTATCCCAGTTGCGGGGAGAAGACAGCTTGAAATTTGTTCAGGAGAATCTTGACGATATTCAAAAGGTGAGACAAAAAAGGATAAAACTTGGTCTTGACCTTCAGGGTGGCATGTATGTCTCCCTTGAAGTTGATATAGTTAAAATGCTTGACAATCTCGCCAAGAACAAGGATGAAACATTTAGGCAAATACTCGCTGAGGTTAAAAAGGAAGCTTTGACCTCGCAGGAACCAGTGACATCAATTTTATTAAGAAAGTTTCAAGAAAGGGGAATAAGGTTAAGCAGATATTACGGGGACATAAGGCAAAGTGATGCGGAGATAATATCTGAACTTGAAGAACAAGCTGAGGACGCAATTGATAGAGCACTTGAAGTAATAAGAAACAGGGTTGATAAATACGGCGTAGCTGAACCGTCAATTCAAAAACAGGGTAACAACAGAATCGTTGTTGAGCTCCCGGGCGTAAAAAATCGCGAAGAGGTAAGACAGCTTTTGCAAAGCACCGCTGTTCTTGAATTCAAACTTTTAAAACCAGCTGACATCGCTATTAAGGTGATGCAATCAATTGACAATTATCTCGCTGGCAAAGGTGTTGCGGATACAGTTGACACAACTAATGTTGTAACACAAAAGCAGGACACGACTAAGACAATAGCTGAGGAGCTTGGAGCTGATACAAGCGCTGGTTTAAGCGAGTTTGAAAAATTCAAAAAGGAACATCCATTTTTCGCATATGTCAGGGTTGATGAAGGGACCGGGATTGGATTTGTGATGGCAAGGGATAAAAAGATGGTTGATTTTATTTTATCCCGTCCAGATGTTAAAAATTTAATCCCGCCTGATTTTGAATTCGTTTGGTCAGCGAAACCATTCACAGCCCAGGATGGAAATCAATACTATAATCTCCTCGCTGTAAAGAAAGATCCCGAGATAACAGGAAAAGTTATAACAGAAGCAAGAGCTACGATTGATCCCGACAACAATTCTCCAATTGTGATAATGAGGATGAACAGTGAAGGGGCTCGCGAATGGGCTAGAATTACTGGGGCGAATATAAACAAACACATAGCCATAATCCTTGATGGGACCGCATATTCATGGCCTGTGGTCAGAACCAAAATCGTAGGTGGGAGCTCACAAATTGAAGGGCTTGATTCACCTGAAGAAGCACGACTTCTTGAAGTCGTCCTTAAAGCTGGAGCTTTGCCCGCACCACTTGAAATAATTGAAGAGAGAAACGTCGGACCATCCCTTGGTGAGGATTCAATTCAAAAGGGTCTAAAGTCAGCCTACCTTGCGTTTATCATTATAGCGCTGTTTATGATCGTATATTATTTAACTGGCGGAATTGTTGCAGACCTTGCGCTTGTCTTAAACATTGCCTTCATACTTGCTGTCCTTGCTGGATTTAACGCGACTTTGACGCTTCCAGGAATTGCCGGAATAATCCTAACGATAGGAGTTGCGGTTGATGCAAATGTCTTGATCTACGAAAGAATCCGAGAGGAGCTTGCCATAGGTAGAACTCTTAGATCAGCAATTGATGAGGGATATTCAAAAGCATTTAGTGCAATTTTTGACTCAAATGTGACCACCTTCTTAACAGCGCTTATACTTTACAACTTTGGTTCAGGACCTATCCAAGGGTTTGCTTTGACATTGATGATTGGAATTATCGCAAACCTTTTCAGCGCCGTTTTTATAACGAAGGTTATTTACGATATTGTGGCAGATAAATATCCAACCGTGGTAAAATTCGGTTAAATTAAAAACAATTTTAAGAGAGATTGAAAGATGAGATTTATAGGGAAAACAAACATAAAGTTCATTGAGAAAAGAAAAATTTGGTATTTAGTTTCACTAATTGTTATACTTGTTGGCTTAATCTCTATAATTTTTCGGGGAATTCCACTTGGGATTGATTTCCTTGGCGGGACTGAGGTCATAGTTCGCTTTGAAAAACCGGTAGCAATTGGAGATGTGCGAAGCGCAATTGCACAAGTAGGACTTGCTAAAAGTGAAATAAAAATCTATGGAACGCATAACGAGATACTCATCCGAACATCTGAGCAAGCCGAAGGTACAAAAATGGGCGAGATGATTTTATCAGCCCTACAATCAAATTTCCCGGACAATAAGATAACAATTTTGAATGAGGAAAAAGTTGGACCAAGGATTGGGGCAGAACTTAGAAGAAAAGCTTTTTATACAGTCTTGTTCTCATTGATAGCAATGCTTATTTACATTGGGTTGAGGTTCAAGCCGATTTATGGACTTGGTGCTGTTGCAGCTTTGTTTCACGATGTTCTCGTAACGCTTGGCTTTTGCTCAATTTTCAGCACTGTTTCATACCTCAACATTGAGATGAATCAATCGCTCCTTGCTGCTTTTTTGACACTTGTCGGTCTATCGGTCAACGACACAGTTGTCGTCTTTGACAGGATAAGGGAAAACCTCAAGCTCCACAAGGCGCTTGATTTTATATCCATCGTGAACAAAAGCATAAATGAGACATTGAGCAGGACGATCATCACATCTGGAACTGTAATAGTTGTGCTTTTAATTTTGCTCTTTGTTGGGAGTGAGGTCACCCGCGGTTTTGCATTCGCGTTGACAATCGGTATGATAACCGGAACATATTCGTCAATTTACATCGCAAGCGCAATAGTAGTTGACTTCACTTTGGCAAGGCAAAGGAAAGCAGAAAAAGAGAAACTTCTAAAGAAACAACCCGTATCAGCTAAATAAAAAAGGAAATTTCATGCGACTTAAAACGAAAGAATTTAACGATGTAGTTGTGATTGAAGTTAAAGGCAATATGATGGGTGGACCCGACTCTCAAAAATTTAGAGACCTCCTCCATAAAATCATTGATGAGGGGAAGAATAAAGTTGTAGTTGATCTTAAGAGTGTGAAGTTCATAAACAGCGCTGGGCTTGGGACCTTGATAAGCGGTCTTACCACTATGAGAAATGCCGGCGGTGATTTGAAAATCGCAAACCCAACTGAGAAAATTGAATCGTTACTTATGATCACGAGATTGATAAAAGTTTTTGAGAGTTATAGCTCTGTCGATGAGGCAGTTGAAAGTTTCAATAAACGCTCAAAGAAAAGATAATCTCTGAAAAATGTCATTTAAAATCCCTGACGGCGCCGTTTGGGTCATCCTCGGCGCCCAGTGGGGAGATGAAGGAAAAGGGAAAATAGTTGACCTTCTGAGTGAAAACGCAGATATAGTCGTAAGATATCAAGGCGGATCAAACGCCGGGCATACCGTTTCATTTGATGGAAAAACATACATCCTACATTTGCTCCCATCGGGAATTTTCCATCAAAATGTAACCTGTGTGATCGGTAACGGGGTTGTGATTGACCCAATCGCTTTAATGGATGAAATAGAAATGGTCAAGTCAGCTGGCGTTGATATAAAAGGACGTCTTCTAATAAGTCACAACGCCCATCTGATAATGCCTTATCATAAGCTTCTTGATAAAATTTACGATCAAGGAGAAGACAAAATCGGAACAACCGGAAGAGGGATAGGTCCTGCTTATGTTGATAAATATGCAAGGGTTGGTATAAAAGTCGTTGATCTTCTTGACAGGGAAATCTTGTGCAGAAAGCTAAGGAAAAACATTGAAGCTAAGAACGAAATCCTTGAGAAAATTTACGGCACAACAAAGCTTGATGTTGAAAAAATTATTGACGAATACATTGAATTTGACAAGAAAATTGACGAGTTCGTCACCGATACAGCGTTATATTTAAACAACGCTATAAAAGGGAAAAAGAAAATTTTACTTGAAGGGGCTCAAGGTGCTCTTCTTGACATTGATCACGGGACATATCCCTTTGTCACATCTTCAAACCCAACAGCTGGCGGTGCTTCAACTGGTTCCGGAATTCCGCCGACGAAAATTAACGGAGTTATAGGAGTTATAAAAGCATATACAACACGGGTTGGCGAAGGACCATTCCCGACGGAATTGAAGGATGAAATCGGCGATCACATAAGAGAAAAAGGTTTTGAATTCGGCGCAACAACAGGAAGACCGAGAAGGTGCGGATGGCTTGATATTGTAAGTTTAAAATACTCAATCATGATAAACGGCATTGATAAACTCGCCTTGACAAAAATTGATGTCCTAAGTGAGCTTGACGAGATTAAAATCTGCGTCTCTTACGAAATCAACGGGAAGAAATTGAAAAACTTTCCTACAAACCCCGAAGCTCTCTCAAAGGTCACACCGATATATGAAACACTGAGAGGTTGGAAAAAAGACCTCTCAAATATCAGCTCCTATTCGGAATTGCCAGCCGAGGCGAAAGAGTTCGTTGAAGCGATAGAGTTTTTCACAGGAATTGAAATTTCAATAATATCCATCGGGGCAGATAGAAAACAAACGATTTTGAAATGACAAAGGCGGTAAATATAAAAAGGGCGTTGATTTTGTTCGGGGTAACGATAGCGCTTTCAATTTTATATTACACGAATATAATCGTCAAAAACCTTGAAAGAAGGGAAAGACAGATAGCAAACCTTTATGCAAAGTCAATTGAATATATAGCAACTTCCCCTGGGACATCGGAGTATACTTTTATCTTTGACCAAATAATTCTCGCTATTGATTTCCCTGTGATCGTAACGGATCGGGAAAAAAATCCTCTCTTTTACAGAAATGTTGAAATTGACACGACACTTTTAACCGCAGAGAGAGACAAGATATTACGCCAAGAGATTGAGAAAATGGCGAAGACATTTGAGCCGATAAAAATATCCTACGGGGATACTTTGGTTTTGAACTATGTTTTTTACGGGAATTCAAAACTTGTTGAACAACTAAAAATTTTGCCATACATAATCTTTATAACCGCTGGGCTCTTCATCTTGATAGGATACTTAAGCTTTAGTTACATCAAGAAAACCGAACAGAGCAATATATGGGTTGGGCTTGCTCGTGAAACCGCTCATCAGCTTGGGACACCTCTTTCAAGCATATATGGTTGGCTTGAAATTTTGAGGACAAAGATTGATAACGGAGAGGATGTAGCAGATGTGATCCACGAAATTGAAAACGACCTTGAAAAACTTAACAAGATAACGCAAAGATTCTCAAAAATCGGTTCAAAACCGGAGTTCGTTGAGGAAAAAATTGCTGATATAATAAATTCAGTCATCAGATATTTTGAAAAAAGAATCCCTCAAACTGGGAAAAAGATAATGATATCAGTCAAAGGTGATACCTCTGCAAAGGCGTTCGTAAATAGAGAGCTTTTTGAGTGGGTAATAGAAAATCTCCTAAAAAATGCGCTTGACGCCATTGAAAACAGCGAGGGGAAAATTGAATTTAAAATCCAGGAGAAAAAGAATCTCGTCTTGATTGATGTTTCGGATACCGGCAAGGGGATAAATATGAAATACAGGAAGGACATCTTTAGACCCGGCTACACAACGAAAAAACGCGGTTGGGGACTTGGACTTAGCTTATCAAAGAGAATAATTGAGGTCTACCACAACGGAAAACTTTTCCTAAAGGAAAGTAAAATCGGGAAAGGTTCAACATTTAGAATAATCTTGAGGAAGCAAGGATGAAATACGAGAAGATAAAATCAAAAATTGATCATTTGATAAAGGGTAGGAATTTTTTGAGGAAGTTATTTTACGTGGGCTTAAACCTTATTCTTTTAAGGACTTGGCATGTGAGGAAAGAGATAAAAAACTTTTTTAAATCAAGAGATGGACAAATCAATGTGCTTGACGCTGGATGTGGATTTGGACAGTATTCTTACTTCATTGCGAAAAAATTTAAAAACTCAAATGTTATCGGCGTTGACATAAACGAAGAAAGAATCAAGGAGAGCGAAAAATTTGCACGGGAAGAAAGGATTGAGAACTTAAAATTTGACATAGCCGATCTTCAAAACTTAAACTATGAAGAGAACTTTGATCTCATACTTGCGGTTGATGTCTTAGAGCATATTGAAAACGATGCTAAGGTCTTGAAAAATTTTTACAGAGCGTTAAAAAAAGATGGACTTTTGATAATAAGCACCCCATCAACTCTTGGTGGCTCGGATGTGCACTCGGACGAGGACACAAGTTTCATTGAAGAACACATAAGACACGGATATAGCCAAGATGAAATAAAATCAAAACTTGAAGAAGCTGGCTTTGAGGATATCACCTTTAAATATACCTACGGCAAATTTGGAAGTTTATCTTGGAAATTAATGATCAAGTTTCCAATCCTTCTGCTTGGGAAAAGCTTCATTTTCGTGGTTCTACTTCCACTCTATTATCTTTTCGTTTTGATGCCGGGATTCTTGCTTATGTGGCTTGATGGAAGGGTTGAAAATAAGAGCGGGACTGGACTTCTCGTGAAAGCAAAAAAATAGATCAAATTCGTCCAAACCTTTTATCAAGTTCATCAATTGAAATTTTAATTATTATCGGTCTACCGTGAGGACAAACATACGGATTTTTCGTCAGGAAAAGTTGATCTATTAAAGTTCGCATTTCCTCGGGTGTCAGCTTATCACCGGCTTTGATTGCAGATTTGCAAGCGAATGCCTTTGCAAGGTTTTCTCTCACACTTATGTTCGGCTCAATGTTAGCATTTTCTTTGTATTGTTCAATTATCTCAATGAAAACTTCTTTCTCTTTACCCTGCTTTATCTCTGGCGGGACACCGTAAAGTATAACGGTGTTTTTCCCAAAAAGCCTTAGATCAAACCCTAAGTTCTCAAAGTAATCTTTAAGTTCCTTCACGATAGACATATCCGCCGGGGTAAGCTCAATCGTTTGAGGGAAGAGCAATTGCTGTGTAAATGGTGAATTTGAATTCAAACTATCAAGCGCCCTCTCGTACAATACCCTTTCGTGTGCGACATGTTGATCAATTATCATAAGTCCCGTTTTAATTTGAGCGATTATGTATTTGTTATGAACTTGCATAAATGTAATCGTCTCATCCCCACTCCCCTCACCTGAAGTATAAAAAACCGATTGAACTCCTGTAGAAATTTTCTCAACCGTCTCGGAGTCAATTTTAACCTTCCGACTCGTTTCAGCTTCTGGGAAAGATGAGGTGATGAAATCCAAGCTGTATTGTTGTTCCTTTTGAATTCTCTCCTTTATTGGTTCAACCAGGTTTATCAATTTGCTTTTTATCTCGGACAAGTCCGCTGACGGGCGAATTTTTATATCACCGCTTGGTTCAATTGTAAGCTCCGGGATCAAACTAAACTTTGAAAGTGAATGCTTAACCACAGCGCGGACGAAATTGTAAACCCCGGTCTCATCATCAAATTTTACCTCAAGCTTTGATGGATGCACATTGACATCAACTCTTCTTGGGTCAATTGAAATCATCAAAATAAACGATGGGAAGTTCCCTTTGTCAATCAAGTGTTCATATGCGTTAAAAACAGCGTGGCTTATCGAGCGATTGATAATGTATCGCCGATTTAGGAATATAAATTGCATTGACTTTGATTTCCTTGAAAACTCCGGTTTGCTTGTGTACCCGTATATGCTTATGTAGTCGGTCTTTTCAAAGACAGGTATAAGCGTATCAAAAAATTCATCGCCGAAGATTTGTTTTATTCTCGTCTCAAAATCAGTGCTTTCAAACTTTGCAACTACTTCATCATCGCTTATAAATTCAAACGCTATCTCCGGATAGGCGATTGCGAAACGTGTAAATGTCTCGTAAGCATGTTTAAATTCGGTGTAATCGCTTTTCAAGAAATTCCTTCTAGCTGGCGTGTTGAAGAAAAGATTTCTCACAGCGACGGATGTTCCAATCGGATGCGAGGTTTTTGATACCTCCAAAATTTTACTCCCCTCTATTTTCACCAGCGTTGCAAGCTCTTCATCGGCGGTTCTCGTTTTCAATTCAACTTTTGAGACCGCAGCGATTGAGGCAAGCGCCTCGCCCCTGAAACCAAGTGTCTTTATGTTTTCAAGGTCATCATATGTTTCAATCTTGCTAGTGGCGTGTCTTTCAAAGGCGAGAACTGCATCGTCCTCGCTCATACCACATCCATCATCAATTACCTGTATCAATGACTTTCCCGCATCCTTCAAGATGACGGTTATATTCTTCGCCCCAGCATCAATTGAATTTTCAATCAATTCCTTCACTACTGACTCCGGACGCTGGATAACTTCTCCCGCTGCGATCTTTCTAGATATTTCGTCTGGTAAAATTTTTATTCGTCCCATTTTATAAAACCAACTTTCATATCAACCCTGATAAAACAAGATAAACATAGAAAATCAAACCAACAATGATAAACCACCAAATAAGCGACTTTTTCCTTCTTTCGGAAATCCCAATGCGCTGAAACTTCAACTGTCTTTTGATCCTCTCCTTACGCTTCAGCTCCTCATCTTTCTCCGGCTTGTAATATCGCGGGATATACTCAAAGCGAAGATGTTGGGGTCTCTTGAAAAACATGGTAAATTTTAAATTAATTTTTTCACTCCAAGACCCGGTTCATCTGGAAGAACCAATTTCCCATCTTTAACTTTAACTCCATCAAAAGGGTCGTTCGTTATCAAAAGATTTCCATCAAGGTCGGCAAAATCAACAAGCGGAGAAATTTGAGCGCCTGCGGTTATACCAACCGATGATTCAATCATACAGCCAAGCATCACTTTCATATTCATAGCCCTTGCTGTGTTTATCATCTTTATCGCTTCCCTTATCCCTGTGCATTTCATCAGTTTTATGTTTATTCCATCATACGCCTTTCCTAAAATAGGAACATCCCAAAGACGAACGCAGTTCTCATCAGCTATGATTGGAATTTCAACCCTGTCTCTTACCCAAGCGATTGAATCAAGGTCATCTGCCGGCATCGGTTGTTCAACAAATTCAACCCCTTCATTTTGTAACCACTTGATTTTTTCAAGCGCGATCTCCTTCGTCTTCCACCCCTCATTCGCATCAACGCGAATGGGTTTATCTGTAACTTTCCTAATCGTGCGAATTATCTCATAATCGTTTTCAAGCCCAAGTTTGACCTTAAGAACTGGATATCCTTCTGCCTCTTTAACTTTCCTTTCAATTACTTCCGGCTCATCTATCCCAATCGTGAAAGATGTTATCGGCGTCCTTTCCTTGCTCAAACCGAAAAGTTTATAAAGCGGGATATTTAAAATCTTCCCAACTAAATCATGCAATGCGATATCAATTCCAGCTTTTGCTGAATTATTTCCGGGCTCAATTGAATCAACATAATTTAGTATATCCTCAATCTGTAAGGGATCGTTAAACTTTGAAAGGTCAACTTTCTCAAGGAAATTTTTCACCGTTTCAACATTCTCCTTATATCTTGGCGAGGGTGATGCCTCTCCATAGCCAACCAATCCGTCGTGTTCAATCTCAATTAAAACGACTTGATTTGATGTTCTAACTCCGCGGGTGATTTTGAATGGGTGCTTAAGTTTCAATTCAAAGGTTTGGTATTTTAAAATCATCTTCGGGATGAGATTTTATTTTTTGAAAAATGTCAAAATCGCAACCGTTATCAAAAGAAGGCTGAAAAGTTTCTTCAAAACCTTTGACTTAATTTTATATGATGCGTATGCGCCAAAACGACTTGTTATAACAGAGCCGAGCACTATCGGAATCCCAGCAGTGTAATCAACAAAGCCGATCATCCCTGGCATTGAAATTTCCGGATTGTTAATTCCGTTCAATATATATCCAATCGTTCCAAAAGTTGAAGTCAAAACTATAACTGAGCTTGATGTCCCGATTGCTCTTTTAATTGGGATTTTCATTAGATAATTCATAACCGGCACTAAAAGTATCCCACCGCCGACCCCGGCCAAAACAGAAACTATCCCAGCGACAAGCCCCCAAAAAAACGCCGAAATTAAGTTAACATTTGCTTTGTAATTTGATAAATCATCAATATCAATCGCTTTCTCATTTGACAAGATAAACATTCTAATTCCAGCGAAAATTATGACAATGGTGATGAAGGTCTTGATGAAGCTTCCTGAGACGCTCGTCGCCAATTTACTCCCAGCAAGCGCCGATATTATTGAGGCTAAGCCCATCGTTAAGGTAAGTTCCCACTCAACATTTTTGTTCTCAACTTGTTTTACAGTGCTTGAAATTGAAGTGAAAACAATGGTAAATAAACTTGTTGCGACCGCTATTTTGGGGATTAAATCCGTTGGTAACCCAACACTGCTGTAATAATACATTAAAATCAGGACGAGAATTATCCCCCCACCTATTCCAAAAAAGCCAGCCAAAAATCCAGCGAAAAGTCCCGATGCGAAAAGTGTTAAAATTTTTAAAACTGTCATTTTAAACCTAAAAGTAAATTGTATGCTTTTTTGTTCTTTAAAATCGCAACCGCCACCTTCACCTGATTGTCGTTTTTTAATCCCCAAGCGATCAATTCGTCCTCATATTTGTATCTTGAGATTATCTCACGGGCAAGTTCATCTGCAATCTGTTCACGATAAAGTTTGAAATAATCTATCCGCTGTGTCCTCACTTTGTTCAACATCGCTTCAACCTCGGTTATATAACCATCGTTCAACTTCTGCTTCTTTGCATATTCAATTGCTTTTTCAAGGTTTATCTCAAAACTATCTTTATATGAGAAATTGTTTTTCTTAACAAAATCCTCAAAGCGCGAAAAAACTGAGTCATTTATCACAAAATCATTCGGGATGCTCTCGTTTTCAGATCTGAACTTATTTGCGAACTTGAAAAACATTCTTCTTTGCGAAAGTGCCTCAACGAAATCACTTCTTTTCTTCTCCTCAACAATTGTGTCGGGTAATATACCACCTTCTGCGTAAACAATGCGACCATTTTTAGTTTTAAAAACTTTTTGTTCAGAGTCTGGCTTCTGAATGAAGACACCATCTGGTTTGTGGAAGTAATCAATTTCTTGAATACAGCGACCGCTTGGGGTGTAATACTTAGCGGTTGTCATCTTCAAAAAAGTGTTATAGGAGAGATAAGTTATCGTTTGAACGAGCCCTTTTCCAAATGTTTTCGTTCCAAGGACGACCCCACGGTCAAGGTCTTGGATTGCACCGGCAACGATTTCACTTGCGCTCGCACTTGAACCATTTACGACAACAACAAGAGGGACATCTAAAAGAATGGGCTTCTCCGTTGAAAAATAATTTCTAACTGCATCCGGTTTGCGTCCCTTGGTTGAAACGATCAAACTCCCCTCAGGCACAAACTTTTCAACCACATCAACCGCTGCATCAAGCAAACCCCCTGGGTTGTCGCGTAGGTCAAGAATGAGACCCTTTATCTCACCTTTTGATTGTAGATTCTTTATCGCCTTCCTTAATTCTTCCCCGGCGTTTCTGGAAAAGCGCTCAAGTTTAATATATGCGATTCCATCATCAATGAAATCATAAAAGGTTACATTTTTAACCTCAACTTCCGCACGCGTTAACTCAAAAACAAGTGGGTCGCTTACACCTTCCCTTATAACTTTAACCTTAAGCTGTGTCCCTGGCTTACCAACCATGAGAGACCTAACCTCGTCAAGCGATTTATCTTTAACATAAATGCTATCAATTTGAACTATCACATCCCCAACCCTTATTCCCGCTTTATCGGCCGGATATCCTCTTGAGACCTTTATGACGACAATTGATGTATCAAACTTTGAAATTGAAATCCCAATGCCACCATATTTCCCCGTCGTTAAAGCATCAACTTCTTCACTGTGCTTCTCATCTATAAAAACTGTGTAAGGGTCAAGTTCGCTCAACATCCCCTTTATCCCAGCTCTTATAAACTTCTCTGGGTCAACTTCGTCAACATAATTTAAGATGACCTCCTTATAAATTTTCCCGAAGACCTCAACGCTTTTATTTATCTTCAAGAAAATATCCTCATTCTGCGGGTGGAACTTCAAAAATCCCACAGCGATGAGGAATGTAAAACCGAAAAGAAAAAATTTCCGCTTCATTTTCCTCTGACCTTTAATTTTTCAGAGACGATTGACCAAACCTCGCTGCTTATCTCGTCAATCCCCCTTAAACCATTAATCACATAAAATCGCTTTTCTTCCCTTGCAAGCTCAAGATAACCATTCCTGACACGCTCGTAAAATTCAACACCCGAATTTTCCATCCTATCAAAATCGCCGTATTTCTGTCTTCTACGATTGTAAATCTCGGAAACTGGAATATCAATGAGAAATGTCAAGTCTGGAACCAATCCAGATGAAGCAAGTTCATTTACGACCTTGATTTTCTCAATATCAATTCCACGCCCATAACCTTGATAAGCAAGCGTTGAATCATAAAATCTATCGCAGATGACCACCTTCCCGGAATTAAGTGCTGGGATTATCACCTCACCGACAAGTTGCGCACGACTTGCTGAGAAAAGAAAAAGCTCAGTTACATCGCACATCTCTACATTTTCCTTATCAAGAAGGATGTTCCTTATAAGTTCAGATATCCTTGTCCCACCAGGTTCCCTCACAAATACGACTTCAAAACCATACCCTTTGAGCTTGCTGATCAAAATTTCTGCTTGTGTTGTCTTACCACAAAGGTCAACCCCTTCAAAAGTTATAAACATCACATTAAGAAAATTTCTTTTCCTCTTTCAGCGGATTTATACACCGCATCAACGATTTTCATCCTGTAGAGAGCGTCCTCAGCGCTTGAAACAAGCGGATGAAGCCCACGAACAGCTCCGATGAAATGTTTGATTTCGTTTTCATACGACTTCAAATATAAAACCTCAGGTCTATCCATTTTTTCAGGAGCAAGGTTTATAAGCTTGCCCTGTATGTCTTTATAAATTCTAAACGGGTTCAATTCCCCGGTGCCCTCCGTTCCAAAAATGTTAAGATAAAAGATTGAATTCTCAAACTCATATGACCAACTAACATCAATGAATAAAGTTGAATCGTTTTTAAACTTCACGAAAACAATTGAACTATCTTCAACGGATTTCGTTTGATGTTTATAACATATTGCACTCACACTTTTAACCTCTGGATAACCCGCCATCCACAAAGCCAGGTCAAGTATGCTTATGCCAAGGTCAAGCATGACACCGCCACCAGCTTTTTCTTTCATCAAAATCCACTTCCTATCATTTGGTTTCTTGAACCAGCCAGCTTTAACATAAAAAACCGAACCAAGCTCACCTTGTTCAATAAACCCCTTCATCAACATACAATCAGGTCTAAATCTTAGATTCATACCAACCATAACTTTTCTCTTTCTTTCGCCGATCGCTTTAACGACCGATTCAGCTTCTCTGTAGCTTCTGGCAAGGGGTCTTTCAACGAAAACATCCTTTCCAGCTTCAACGCAAGCGATCGCCATCTCAGCGTGAAGGTTCGTCGGTGTCAAAATTTCAACTGCCTCAATCTCTTCAACCTCTTGAAGCATCTTCTCATAATCGGTATAAAAATATGGGACATTGTATTTTTCAGCTATCATACGCGCCTTCGTTCTGTCCGTATCGCAAACCGCAACTATTTGGACATTTTTAATCTTTGAAAGTATCGGAAGATGAATTGCTTGAGCTATACCGCCAAGCCCAATTACAGCGAATTTAATTTCCTCCATTTCTCAAAATCTTTGTTTTATCCTTCAAAGTTTCAAACTCAAATGCTTCAAGTATCCTTTCAACGATGCCATCAGGGTCAAGCTTAAGCATTCGCCAAAGTTCCTCTTGAGTCCCATGCTCAATAAACTCATCTGGGATGCCATGAATTAAGAATCCGACATTTTTAACACCTTTCATTGCTGCATATTCAAGGACTGCGCTACCAAATCCACCTCTGATAGTGTTTTCTTCAACGGTAACAACTTTATCAAACTTCTCAAAAACATAATCAAGCAAACCCTCATCAAGTGGTTTAACAAATCTCATATTTACAACCGTTGCCTCAATCCCGTAAGATGAAAGTTTTTCACTCGCTCTCAAACACGGATAAACCATATTTCCAATCGCAAGTATTGCAAGGTCATCACCATCCCTTAAAACCTCAGCTTTGCCGATCTCAATTAGGTCAAAATCCTTTTTCAATGGAACGCCTACACCATTTCCCCTTGGATACCTTATCGCAACAGGACCTTTGTTATACACCGTTGCAGTGTAGAGCATATCCCTGAGTTCGCTTTCATCTTTCGGCGCCATTATCACCATATTCGGTATGAGGCGCAAATAGCTAAGATCAAACGCACCGTGATGTGTCGGTCCATCAGCACCAACGAGCCCAGCTCTATCAATCGCAAAAACGACATGAAGACGCTGAAGCGCAACATCGTGAATTATCTGATCAAAAGCTCTTTGTAAAAATGTTGAATAAATCGCACATATAGGAACATAACCCTCTGTCGCCAGCCCAGCTGAAAAGGTCACAGCGTGTTGCTCCGCTATACCAACATCAAAAAATCTTTCTGGAATCTCCTTCTTTAAAATGTTAAGTCCTGTACCATCAGGCATTGCAGCGGTTATACCGACAATCTTACTGTTTTGCCTTGCAAGTTGAACCACCGCCTCACCAAAAACCTTCGTGTAACTTGGTGGTTGTGGTTTATCACTTTTATACATTTTACCGGTGATTTTATCAAAAGGGGTCACACCGTGAAGCTTCTGTTCGTCCTCCTCAGCTGGTTTATAACCTTTGCCTTTCTGTGTTATAACATGAAGGAGAATTGGACCGTTAAGATTTTTTATCTCAGATAAAATCCTTATCAACTTTTGAA
This sequence comes from Candidatus Thermokryptus mobilis, assembly GCF_900070205.1. Lineage (NCBI taxonomy): Bacteria > Pseudomonadati > Candidatus Kryptoniota > Candidatus Thermokryptus > Candidatus Thermokryptus mobilis. Next base: position 191,682 of record NZ_FAOO01000002.1, read on the forward strand.
TGTTATGCCCGTTCACAGGTCCAAAATATCTAAAACCTAGCGCTTCAAATAACATACCCGGCGTTATTATCGCCTTGACCCCACCTTCAACCTTAGCTGCAAGCCTTCTTATCCTATCCCCGATGCCATCAAGCTGACCCGTTAAGTCCCAAACAAACGACTTCAACTTGTTGTAATGCGAACTTGCGATCAACTCGGTGAAATACTTTGAAACCGCCCAAACATTTGGTGAAATTGACATATTGTTGTCATTTAAAATCACGATCAAATTTTTCTTTAAAACCCCGGCATTGTTCATCGCTTCATAAGCAAGACCAGCCGTCATAGCGCCATCTCCAATTATAGCAACGACTTTATAATCTTGTTCATCAAAATCCCTTGCCGTGGCTATTCCAAGAGCAGCTGAAATTGAAGTTGAAGCATGACCAGCCCCAAAGACATCATAAATGCTCTCACTTCTCTTAAGAAAACCACTTATTCCTCTAAACTGTCTTATCGTATGAAAAACATCCCTACGCCCCGTTATTATCTTGTGAACATAACCTTGATGCCCGGTATCCCAGATGATTTTATCTTTCGGTGCATTAAAAACATAGTGCACCGCAAGCGTCAACTCAACCACGCCCAAGCTCGCCCCGAGATGACCCCCAACTCTTGAAATAGTATCAATGATAAATTCCCTTATCTCACTTGCGAGCTTTTCAAGCTCACGGATATCCAAACTTTTCAAATCATCAGGTGAATTTACCTTCGGCAAGATGCGATAATCTGTGCCCATTTAAACCTCAAAATTTGTTGTTAAGATCGTCAAAGTCAATCAGTGTGAAACCTCGCAATTCATCTTTGACTATTTTCTTTATTCTAAGCTCTGCTTGCAAAAGTTTATCCATACAATACTTTGAAAGTTTAACTCCCCGCTCATACATCTCTATTGCCTCATCAAGCGAAACCTCACCCGCCTCAAGCTTCTCAACTATAACTTGAAGTTCCCTTAAAGCTTGCTCAAATGTTAAATTCTCAATTTCTTCTGCTTCATTCTTCTTCGCCATAACCCTTCACCACCCCTTTTATTGTTCCATCTGAAAGTTTAATTTTAAACTCATCATTTAAATCCAACTCTTTTTTACTGTGAACTATCCTGCCATCTTTATAAACTATTGCATAACCCCTCTTCAGAGCAAGTTCAGGATTAACCGATTCAAATCTTTTAAGCCATTGCACAAAATTTTGCTTCAAAATCTCAAACTTATGTGACATAGCGATATCAAGCGCTCTACTTAAATCATCAACCCTCATCGTGTATTGCCTGAGCCAATCAATCGGTCTATTAAAGGCATAGCTCTTCACAAGATGTTCAACCTCTCTTTTGCTCATTTTAATCTTATCCATAACAAGTTGATGAATAGTATACCAAATATTTCGGACATTTTCAAGAACATCATCCCGATTTTTAACCACAAGTTCAGCAGCAGCTGATGGTGTTGGCGCCCTCAAATCCGCAACGAAATCACTTATGCTATAATCAATCTCGTGACCGACAGCGCTTATTATAGGAATCCTTGATGCAAAAATTGCCCTCGCAACGATTTCTTCATTAAAAGCCCACAAATCCTCAATTGATCCTCCACCTCTACCGACAATTATCACATCAACTCCACCATAACGGTTAAAATCGTAAATAGCTTGAGCTATCTCCTCAGCTGCCCCCTCACCTTGAACTTTTACAGGATAAAGTATAATTTCAACCGCTGGAAAACGACGCGAAATTATGTTTATCATATCCCTTATCGCAGCTCCTGTAGGACTTGTCACTATCCCAATCCTATTTGGATATTCAGGGATTGGCTTCTTATACTTTCTATCAAACAAACCCTCAGCGGCTAGCTTCTGCTTCAACATCTCAAACTTCATTTGAAGCTCTCCAATTCCCAATGGCTCAATGAAATCAACTATAATCTTATATTCACCGTTTGGCTCATAAACCTCAACCTTTCCATGGACAAGAACCTTATCACCATCTTTAAACCTGAAATTCTTCAAATAAATGTCCGCTCTACTCTTCCATAAAGCTGCCTTTATTGAAGCGTTCTCATCCTTTAAAGTGAAATAAACATGTCCCGAGGTGTGAATCTTATAATTTGATATCTCGCCCTGAAGCCAAACATCTTGAAACCTTGGCTCAAGTTCAATATGCTTCTTGATCTCATAAGTCAGTTCAGAAACAGTCAAAATTTTGTCCCTTGATAACAAGGGATAAGCATTAAACATACCCTTTGAAGCTGATTATTCTTTTTGAGAAATTTAAACAAAAATTCAAAAAATAAAAAAGGTCGCCCCATTAAAGGAGCGACCCTTAAGGTGCAATTTATGAGGTGGTCATCATGCGCCAGCAAGTTCAAGAAGACGAGCCCACCTTCTATCAACCTCAGATTGTATCTGCTCAACCAAATGCTGATTTTCTGGCTTTAAAAGATGTGAAAATCTACCTTGAACCTTGAGCCACTCAATCACTGGCTTTTTCTCCCGCGGTCTGTAATTAATTTTGTATTTCCCATTCTCAACCTCATAAAGTGGCCAAACACATGTCTCAACTGCAAGCTTCGCAACCTCAATCCCCTTCTCAGCTGGATACCTCCAACCAAGAGTGCAAGGGGCAAGAATATTTATAAATTTCGGTCCCTTTATACTCAACGCTTTCTCAACCTTCATGTTAAGGTCCTTCCAATTGTGAACCGACGCTTGCGCTACATAAGGTATCCCATGCGCAGCCATTATCTGAGTTAAGTCCTTTGGAAATTGTTTCTTCCCAAATTCAACAACCCCAACAGGAGTTGTGGCAGTTTGTGCACCAAATGGAGTAGCGCTAGACCTTTGAATTCCAGTGTTCATATATGCTTCATTATTGTAACAAATGTAAAGCACATCATGCCCTCTTTCAGCCATCCCAGAAAGCGCCTGAAATCCTATATCATAGGTTCCTCCATCTCCACCAAAAGCAATGATTTTTATTTCCTTATCTATTTTCCCCTTCTTCTTCAAAACCTTATAAGCTGATTCAACGCCACTCATAACAGCTGCCACATTCTCAAACGCAACATGAATATAAGGCACATTCCAAGCAGTGTATGGGAAAATCGTTGAAACAACTTCCATACAACCAGTCGCAAAACCAACAACACATGGATAATTGACCGATAATGTGACTTGTCTTAAAGCTACCGCTGGAAGACATCCAGCGCAAGCTCTGTGCCCTGATGTAAATTTTACCTCACGCTGTGATAACTCTTTTAAGTTCGCCATCTTTAAAAAAACTTTAATTTTTAACTTTTAACCCCTTCACCCTTTCAAAATAATCCTCTTCACCGCGAACTCCGATAAATCTCGGTAATTTTGGAACTTCCCCAGAAATTCTCACCTTATCAAGTTCAAAGAAAATCTTCTCAATATCACTTGGACTTATATCCCTACCACCAAGCCCATAGATATAATTGACCACAGGAAGATCAGAATACTTCGTCCCTTGCAAGACCGACTTAACATCAAGACAGACTGGACCATAAGGAGCGCCAAACGCTATCGCCCTGTCCATAACACCAACAACCGAAGCACCAGAGAGAAACTCAAACACCTCATCTCTCGGGAAAGGTCTATAAAGCCGAATTTTTAAAGCCCCGACCTTCATACCCTTTAACCTCAAATTATCAACCACATCTTTTATAGTTCCGGCAGTTGAACCAAGCGATATTAAAACAACATCTGCATCGTCAATCTCATACGGCTCAACATATTGATACCTCCTTCCACTTATTTTATAAAACTCATCCTCAATTTCCTTTATAAACCTATAAGCACTCTCCATCGCTTCAGCTTGAGCCCTTTTATGCTCAAAATAATAATCCTGAAGGTCAAGCGGACCAAATGTCACAGGGTTTTCAACATCAAGAAGCTTATACCTTGGATTATATTCACCGATGAAATTTTTCACAACCTCATCATCAAGGACCTCAACTCTTTCCATAGTATGGCTTATGATAAAACCATCCATTGTCACCATAACCGGGAGAAGTATCTCGGGGTGTTCTGCGACCCTTATAGCAATTATCGTGTTGTCATAAGCTTCTTGAGCGTTTTCAGAGAAAATTTGTATCCACCCGGAATCGCGTGCCCCCATCGTATCCGAATGATCGCAGTGTATGTTTATCGGAGCGCTTAAAGCCCTATTTACAACAGCCATGACTATCGGCAACCTTAAACCAGCTGCAATGTAAAGAATTTCCCACATCAGAGCAAGACCCTGCGAACTTGTAGCGGTCATAGCCCTCACGCCAGCTGCACTTGCTCCAACAGTTGCGCTCAAAGCACTATGCTCCGATTCAACTAAAACCAGCTCTGTATCAACAAGCCCGTCCGCAACAAATTCAGCAAACTTGTGCATCAACTCCGTCTGTGGAGTTATAGGATAAGCTGCAACAACATCAGGGTTTATCTGCCTCATGGCTTCAGCAACCGCTTCATTCCCAGTTAAAGCCATAACTTTCATTTTTTCCATCCCTCCAAATTTTTTATCACTGATGTTCAAGAACCATAGTTATTGCCTTTGCTTTATCCGGACATACTTCGGCACAAATACCGCATCCCTTACAATGGTCATAATCAAAACCCACCATTTTCCCGTCACTTACTAAAATTGAATTGTCAGGACAATAAATCCAGCAAATCAAGCAATCATTGCACTTTGACCTGTCAAGCACCGGTCTGAACGTCCTCCACGAACCAGTTTTATACTTAACAGCTGAACCCGGCTCAACAACAAGCCCGCCAATCGGAAGTTCAAACCATTTCTTTAACTCGCTCATTCCTCCTTTACCTCCTCAAACGCTTTTTTTATCGCTTGAATGTTCCCTTCAATAACTTTTGAACTATACCTTTTACTGAATTTCTTAGCTATGTTCTTCAAGAGCGTATCAAGGTCAAGAACGCTCGTAACCCTTATCAAAGCCCCAAGCATAACCGTATTCGGTATCGGCTTCCCTATCGTCTCAAGTGCTATTTTAGTGGCATTTACAGTGTAAATTTTCCTACTCTTTATTCCAAACTTTTCGCGCACCTGTTTCGGGGAAAGCTCAGTGTTAATTATCAAAACACCATCATCTGGCATCCCTTCCGTGACATCAATCGTCTCAAGAAGCGTTTGATCAAGCACCACAACAACCTGCGGATTTTCAATCCCACTGCGAACCCTTATTGGCTTATCATCAATCCTCGTGAATCCTTTAACCGGCGCACCCATTCTCTCAGGACCATATTCGGGAAAACCCTGTGCATATTTCCCTTCCTCAATTGATGTCTCAGCAAAAAGAAGTGAAGCGGTTTTAACACCTTGACCTCCACGACCATGCCATCTTATCTCAATCATCCCAAAGAAAAATTTAATTTTTACTGCAAAATGTTCTTTAACCAATCATTAAAAATCGTGCCAAACAAAAAAATTAAAAATCAATGGGTTTAAAAACGGAATTTGATTAAATTTGACACAAAAATTTGAAATGGTCGCAAACTGAAACAATCATTTCTGTAGGGAACGCAAAAGCTCAATATATTTCCTTATCAACGCCTCATAATCCCTGTGATAGTTTTCGCGAACTGATTTTAAAAGCTCTTGGAAAATTTTATCCCTCTCCTCTTGAAGGTTAAGCTCGGAAGGGCTTTCTCTGACTATGTTTTGACCCGGACGGGATTCTCTTCGCTTTTCAAAATCTCTCTCGTGAATTGAACGCTGAGCATCAAGAAGGCGGGAAAGAATTCTATCCTGTTTCCTTATCGTCTCTTCAGTTAAATTGTTTGATTCAAGATCACTTACGACTTCTTTCATCTCCTCAGCGATTTTATTCAAATCGCCAAGTATCCGTCCCCTATTTCCAGAGATTTCAGCCTCTTTCATAAGTTCCTGAAGAGATTTCCTTATCAATTCCTGTTGAGCAGCTAACCTTGCCATCTCCGCCTGTTGCTGAAGTGAAAGCTGTTGCATAAGTTCCTGTGTCGCTTGATTCAAACCAAGCTGTTGCATTGCAAGTTGGTTCAATTGTTGAAGTAAGAACTGCAAACCTCCACCTGCCCCACCTTGCATAAGCGCTTGCATAGCGTTTCCAAGTTGTATCACAGCCCTGTTAAGCGAGCTCATCGCCTCTGTCTGAAATCTTAAAGCGCTTGAATTATCCCGAGCCGAAAGCGACTCAACTGATCGGTGCATATTTATCAAAGCTGAACCGATCTCCCTGCCCATATCTGGCGTGATAGCAAATGTCTTCTGCGAAAGCTCAATCAACGAATTAGCGACAGAATTTAAACCAGAGAGTAAATCCATCTGCTGTCTGGCAAGATCACGCAACTTTGATGAACCCTGAGCTGAGGTCATCGTCTCCTGCTTAACTTCTTCCTGCCCCTTTGAAAGGTTTAAAAGGTCCTGCTGAACCTTCTGCATCTGTGAAATTATCTGGCGCTGTTGATTCTGCATAAGCTGTTGCTGAAGCGACTGAAGTTCACTTTGCATCTGCATTAAATCCTGAGAAACCTCAAACTGCATCTGCATCGCTACTCCCAAGTCACCCAAAGCCAACCTATCTCCAATTTTATCAAAACCCTCATCCATTTTCTTATCCCTTAACTCATTCAAAATTTTATTAAGCGAATCAACTGGCATCTCATCCGAAAACTCTTTCATCCTCTCCTTTATCTCCTCAAGCGACTCCTCAATTTGCCTGATATCATCTTTCAAACTCCTCTGCTCATCGCTTAACTCCTTGAGTTTACCCTTGTCCTCCGGGTTAACCTGCGCCGTTTTCTTTCTCAAATCTTCCTGCTTATCTATTGCCTGCTCCACCTGTTTCAAAACCTCACTCAACTTTTGTTCAATCTGAATCCTCCTCAAAAGATTTAAAGTCCTCTCAATGCTCCTTCTAAAACTCTCCTCCGAAAATTGAAACCTCTCAAGCGCCTGCCTTAACATATCGGGATCAATGTTCTGCAACGCTTGCTCAAACCTCTTCATCAGCTCCTTTAACTCCGGAATGTCAAGCTGATTGAGCAACTTTTGAAGCTCAAGATACTTTTCAAGCGTCTCGGGCGAGAGAAGGCGATTTTCCTCCATCTTTTGAACAAGTTCTTGAAGTTTTTGACTTGTCTCCTTTATCCTGTTCCTCAACTCATCATATTTCTTTGCTATATTCTGTATCTTCTGCTGTCTTTGCCAATCCCCTTTGATGTTCCCCCTTTTTAAATCTCTGTCAATCTCATCCATCTCTTTTCTCAACTTCTTCGCCATCTCAAAAATATCACTCATCTGCTGATAAATCTCACCCTGCATCTGCTCAACCTGAGCTAAAATCTCATACAACGATGGAAATCTAACCGTGTAAATTTCCGTCCTAGCTGATTTAGGACCGCTAACCATATCATTATCAAAAACTTCAAGGTAATAACTCACAACATCATCCGGCGACAACTCAAGCTCGGACAAATCCCAAACATAATGAATCTCTTGTTCCTTTAATCTCTTGTCAAGCGGGATCTCAACATAATTAAACTCTTCCCGTGGTTTAATATATCTTGAAAAACTCAATCTATAAGCAAGGCGCAACTTTGTAAAGCCAAAGTCATCACCAATTTTTGCATTTACGAGCAAGCTCATATCTCTGCCGATGTCAACACTTCTCTCCGGCTTTAAAATTTCAATCTTCGGATGTTCATCTGGAATGACATTAATTCTATATTCAACCGGCTGTTCACTTCTTAAACCATCCTTGCTCAAAAGCTCAATGTGATAGTTTGAATTTCTCATCAACTTAACCTTACCATTAGCCCTTTCCCCAGAAATTTCCAAAGCAACAGAAGAAGAATCATCATCAAAAACAATTTTTGCGGAGTCTAGGTCTTTGTTCGCCAAAATTTCAAAATTTGCAACAGTTCCAACTATCGCCGTTATATCGCCAGAATTATCATCAAGATATTGCGGTTCAAACCCGGTATATTCTGGATAAACAAGCTTGACCTTCAACAACTTGACAATCGGTCTGTCAATGACATCTATCTTAAACTTTTCGCTTTTTATATCCTTAAATCTAACGAAATACTCAAGCGAAGCCCTGAGATTTAAAATTTCATTCTCAAACCATCCTCCCCCACTTCTCTTAATTTTTTTAACTTCAAATTCCTTCACCCCAGGTTGAGTCGTCCAAATTTCAATTTCGCTTGGTTCAATAATCCCTTGTCTCTGTGGCTTGACATAAATCCTAATTTTGACATTTGAACCCTTCGCTACAACAGTATCCCCGGGCTCAACCCTTATAAAATAATCGGACGGCTTAATAAAATTATAGTTGTAGTTTAAAATCCTAACATAGGAACTTCTAAATCCCGGAGATAAAATTAAAGCAACCACAAACACAAACAAAAGCGAAACAGATACGCCCAAAATTTTCCTTGAAACAGATGAATCAACATTGTCCCAATCATATCTCAAAACTTCCTTCCCAAGCTGGACGAAAGCCGATTCAATCAACTCATCGGAATAATAAGCAGAACGATTAAATCGTTGCTCATAAATTTGAAGTGCATCAAGAAGTTTATCCCCGACCTGCGGATATTTTCTCCCAACTTCATCAGCAAGCTCAAAATAAGACCTTGACCTTACAATTCCCAAAAACTTTAAAAGAGAGGGCAAAACATAAATTGAAAAGCTCAAAATCAAAGCACCTACGACAACAAAAAAAATCAAAGCCCTTGTTGGAGAGGCAAAGTAAATCCTCATCTCAAATATCCCAACCACAACGAGAACAAAGAGAGCAAATAAAACCCAAATTGAAAACCTAAACTTAAAGGTCTCAAATTCAAGCCCTCTCCTCAAACGCTTAAGTTTCTCCTCTATCTGCAAATAAATTTCCCTCATTTTAAACCAGATGTTAATTTGTCAAAGCCCAAACAATTATATTCGTTCCAAACCTTAACGCCTCTTGTCTTTTCTCCTCAGGGTCGTGATGAACCTCGGGATCAGCCCAACCATCGCTTGGATTTGATTCATAAGTGTAAAGCACGACCAATCTACCGTTATGAAAAATTCCAAACGCCTGGGGTGGCTTGTTATCGTGCTCGTGTGTTTTAGGAACCCCGTTCGGAAAACTAAACCAACAATGAAAAAGTCCATATGAAAAGGGCAACTCAACAAGCTCTTTATCCGGAAAAACTTTTTTAATCTCTCTCCTGAACGATTTATCCATACCATAGTCATCATCAGCGTAAAGAAAACCACCATTTTCAAGATATGTTCTTAACCTTTTTGCTTCATCTTCATTAAAATTTATATTCCCATGACCTGTCATAAAGAGAAAAGGATATGAAAAGATATTATCACTTCCGATATCAACAAACTCATAAACCGGGATGACATCAATGTTTGTATTTTCCTGAATGAACTTCAAAAGATTTACCTCTGCGGATGGATCGTTATACCAGTCCCCGCCACCGCGATATTTCAACCGCCCAATTTTAAACGAACTTCTCAATTGATATGCCTCTTGCGCCCTTGAGTAATGATTCAACTCAATGAAAGCAACAAACACCGCTATCAAAAAAATTGCAAATATATGCAAAATTTTCTCTTTCATCGCATGACAAAGCTTTTTTATAGTCAATCATAATTTAGGAAACTCCCACTCAATAATCAAACAAAAAAGCCCCAGCAATAGGCTGGGGCTAAAACACCAAACACTTAAAATTGCTTACTTCACCAAAAGCATCTTCTTAACGGAAACAAAATCGCTCCCACCCATAACGGGTTTTGCTACCATTCGGTAAAAATATACACCACTTGCATACTCGTTCATATCAATAAGAACTTTATACCTCCCAGCGTCCCTAACTTCGTTTACAACCGTCTTCAGCTTACGACCCAAAACATCATAAATAGAGATTTCAACACTTGACTTAACTGGAAGATCAAAGTTTATCGTCGTCACAGGATTAAATGGATTCGGATAATTCTGCGAAAGCGTAAACTCACCAGGCAAAACATCTCTATTATCTTCAACCTGAGTGACAACATATGGAATCCAACCAACGATTAGCGGACCAAAAGTGCCTCTTCCGATTAAGAAATATATCCTTTTATCTGAAGTATTGGCGATTGCGCTGATAGAGGTTATACTATACAACAGATCGTCATACTTTAACAATCCCGAATAATCATATTCAATCATTCCTGTAAAGTTATCTGATGCCTTCCAATGATAAAACTTCCCAGCCCATGTGCCAAGCAAGTGAATCTGCCCATCTTCATCTCTTATGAAAGAAAATGAAGGATAGGTAATCGGCGGGATGGGTTGGAAATTAAACAACACTTTGCGTGGAAAGCGATAGATTAAAGCAGAATCCCGATAAAACTTATACAAATAAACCTCGTAACCCGACGAACTCCACCATGGATCGCTCACAATATATAAATTACCATTCGCATCAACACCAGCTACACCAAAGTCACTAAGTTGTCTTGAAGAACGCTTGAAACCAGACCCGTAGTCACCATAATAGTATACAGAATAACCCAACGAACCTGCAAGTCCATATGCATCACCCCAAATATAACAAAGTCCATCCCTTGACACTTCAATCCTAACATTTTTCAAGTTTATTGTTGTGTCAATAACTATTGGGGGCTTAAAACTTCCACCCTCATTATTTGTATAAAATACCCTTGGCTTATCCTTAAAGGTTGAATAAACCACATGAACAACATTATTCTCATCAACAATAAAGCTAGTATAAGAATCAAATAGAGCTTGATTTGTTGTATCAGGTGTTACAAGCACTGTATCCCATTGCCCAGATGATGTCTCCTTAAGGAGAAAAATTCGCCCCAAGTTATAACCTGCTGGACGAATTGAATCAACACCAAAAACCAAAAAATACATTTTATTGTCTTTACCAAATGTATAGTGAAAGCTTTTAAAAACCCAATGTAACTTCTCTCCCACTGGAACTGGCGAAATTGTTACTTCTTTAATGTCTTCGGTCAAAGAATAGTTCATAATGTAATCATTACCAATGCTTCTTAGCTTGTAAAGGTAGATATAAGCAGTTCTTACACTATCATAAACAATATTTTCCCAGCTGTTCCAAAGATAAACTTGACCCGTCTGATCAATATACCAGTTTGTTCCATACCCAAATCTTTTTCTTTCTACTCCGTCTATACTACTTCCAGCCAGTAGTTCATACCTATAATTCCCAGATTCCTGATGCATCAAAACAATCCCTGGGATTCCACTAAATAAATTTTCATTTAAAAACAAATGTCTACCCCAATTAGCAAAATGAGCAATTGCTTTATTCAAATTATAGGCGCTTACATAGACTAAGGGTAAGGGAACATGATTCCAATCTATTAATTCACTCCTAAACTGCCAATGCCTCGTTGAATCGTAAGAAATCGTATAATTATAAGTCGGCGTCACACCCTCAGCATTTATCGGTAAGTTTGAAGGAGTATAAGCTAAGTATATAACCTGGCGTGACTCAATTTTTATCAAATGTAGATTATCATCTTTGTCTATATACGAGCTAACATAATTCGGCCATGAATATCCACCCCATGTCGTCTCCACCCGATACCAATTTTTATATCCATCGTTTAAATCAGCTTGATAAAACGGGAAAAAAGTATGATTAAGGTTCACAAAATTATAACTCCTAAGCTCAACAGGATCAGAAGCATAAATTACCTGGCTATTGCCACCTGGTGCAATTTTATAAAGAGTGTAAGCTCTGTAGTTAGAAAGAGTATCACTAAGTACCACACCATCTTTGGAATAAACTTCATAAAGAGTTAAATACAAATACTTGTTTGCGGAAACGTGATAAGTATAGCCATGATGAGGATTTTGTCCGAATCTAAAATAACTGGAAAATGATATAGTGTCAACCGTTATATTTAAATTGTTAGCTGATGGATTAGCCAAATGAATCCAAATTAAAGAATCAGGACGGGGACCATACGGCCCGTAATTAGGGAACAAAACAGCAATATTTACAACAATTTTATCATCCTTCGTTCTTAACACTCTTATATAATCAAAAGCTGGGGAAGCAGGATTAAGAGTACCTAAACTCACTGAGTTAAAAACAAGCGCACTGTCCATTGAAGAGTTTAGGTAGAAAGGCGTTGGATTTATATAATAAGCTGAACCATGATCATAAATAACTCCCGCAATATGAACAACGCCATTGGTATCAACATCAAAATCCCAACTTGTATAAGGGGAAGTGTATACACTTGGAGATTTACCAATAAGCACAGGGCTTTTGAATTGCCCATTTTCACTTTTAAATAAATAAAAGTATCCCTGGCTACTAAGTCCAACAACGCATGGATTGCCATAGCGGTCATATTTAATTTTAATTCCATCAAGCGGGAAAACCTCAAACAAATTAAATTGCTGTGCAAAAACAGCCCCAAAAGATAAAATGAAAACCAGTGCCAAAGGAATTACTTTTACCTTCATAGATCTTTCCTTTTTAAATTTTTAAAAACATATCAAAATTTTAAAAAATTCGGTAAAAAATCATTTGATTTATATCACACCCCGGAACAACTCGGATAAAATGCCTGTTTTGAATATAAAACAAAAAATCGTTTAAAACGAAATGCGAAAGCCAAACCGTCTTATAAATGAAAACAGTCCCTATCTTTTACAACATGCGTATAACCCTATTGATTGGTATCCGTGGTGTGAAGAAGCGTTTGAAAAAGCAAAGAATGAGAATAAACCGATATTTCTTTCAATTGGATACTCAACCTGCCATTGGTGCCATGTGATGGAAAAAGAATCTTTTGAAGATGAAGAGGTTGCACAAATTTTAAATGAAAATTTCATCTCCATAAAAGTTGACCGCGAGGAACGCCCCGATATTGACTTGGCTTATATGACGATTTGCCAAGCGATGACAGGTCACGGTGGCTGGCCACTTACAATAATAATGACCCCGGATAAAAAACCATTTTTCGCCGGGACTTACATACCAAAGCACTCAAGATACGGTCGGATTGGATTGATTGAGCTACTCCAGAGGGTTGTTGAAATTTGGAAGGAAAATAGAGACAAAATTGAATCGCTTGCAGAACAAATAACAGGCGAAATTAAAGAAGCAGTTGAAAGAGTTGAAATCGGCAACGGTATAATAGACGAAACAACTTTAACGCTTGCCTTTAAAGAACTTGAAGAGAATTTTGACCCCGAATATGGCGGTTTCGGGGATGCACCTAAATTTCCAACTCCACATAATTTGATGTTTCTTTTAAGATACTGGAAAAGAACGGGCAACAAAAAAGCGCTTGAGATGGTTGAGAAAACACTTATCGGAATGTCACTTGGCGGAATTTATGACCACATCGGTTTTGGTTTTCATAGATATTCAACGGATAGAAAATGGCTTGTCCCACACTTTGAAAAAATGCTCTACGATCAAGCGCTCATCTCACTAACTTGTGCTGAGACCTACCAGGCAACACAAAAAGAAAAATACGCAACTTTATGTTCAGAGGTCTTTTCTTATGTGATCAATAATCTAACAAATCCAGAAGGTGGATTCTTCTCCGCTGAAGATGCCGACAGCGAAGGGGAAGAAGGGAAATTTTATCTGTGGGAACTTGACGAACTTGAAAAAATTTTAAATCAAGACGAATTAAAATTTTTGATTGAAAACTTCAACATCAAGAAAGATGGAAATTACATTGATGAGTTAAAACATTCAAGAACAGGTAAGAACATATTTCATTTGACTTCGGAACTTGACGATGAAAAAAGAAAAATATGGGAAAAGATAAGAGCAAAACTTCTCCAACACAGAGACAAAAGAATCCATCCATTAAAGGATGATAAAATTCTAACTGACTGGAACGGCTTGATGATATCTTCGCTTGCAAGGGGTTATTCAATCTTCGGAAAAGATGATTACATTCGCATCGCTGAGAAAAGCATAAACTTCATATTCAAAAATATGGTCACAAGCGATGGGAAACTGCTTCATAGATTTAGAAGCGGAGAAGCTAGAATAAACGGTCACTTGGATGATTATGCTTTTTTAACATGGGGATTAATTGAACTTTATGAGGCAACTTTTAAAACCGAATATCTCAAAAATGCAATAGAACTCACTTATAAAATGATTGAACTTTTCTGGGATGAAAACAACGGCGGTTTCTTTTTAAGTGAAAATGATGATGTTATTTTCAAACAAAAAGAAATTTACGATGGCGCCTTGCCCTCTGGAAATTCAGTTGCTTTACTTGCACTCGTCAAACTCTCAAAGATTACGGGAAGAAACGATCTAAACGAAATAGCTTATAAACTCGTTGAAACATTTTCAGGAACTATAATCAAACATCCATCCGCTTACACTTTTTTCCTCTCAGCATTTGACTTTTTGCTCGGTCCATCTTTTGAAATAATCATCGTTGGAAAATCAACGGATAACCTTTCAAAAATTCTACAACCCATAAATTCAAAGTTTATCCCGAACAAAATTTTGCTTTTCAAACCAACAGATCGTGAAGATGAAATAAATTCAATAGCCCCGTTTTTATCACATTATAAAGCGATTGATGGGAAAACGACATTTTACATCTGCACAAATTATGAATGCAAACAACCAGCCACAAGCGTTGAAGAGATGATGCAACTTATAGATGAGGTCATATCTTGATGAAGATTTTTTTCTTGTAAAGTATCCACATCAAAAAATACATCAATAAGACATGGGCAATCGCATAGCCAAGCGAACCATTCATCTGTCCAAGCCAAGAGGCAAAAAGATTTTCATAGATGTAATTTTTCACCGTCGTTTTGCTCCCATCGGGCAGAGAAACTTTAAAGTATATGCTTAACCTTCCAATTATCCCGGACAGAACGAACACAGTTATAGCATTCATCCCGTAGACAATAAAAGGATAAGCCCACTTTTTATAACCTTTCACATCAACGAAATAGTAACAAAATCCCAAAACTACTAAAGCAAATCCAGCTGTGAAAACCGAATATGAGCTTGTCCATAAATTTTTATTTATCGGAAGCCAAGCGTTCCAAACAGCGCCGATGAAAAGCCCGAGATTCCCCATAATGAAAAGCCAAAGCGTTTTCTCAACATCGCTTTTTTTGCTCCTCAACCAATGCCCTGTCAAAACACCGAAAAGCGTCGTTGATATTGCTGGAATAGTGCTTATAATTCCTTCCGGGTCCCAGGTCTTGGTTACGCTCCACATATGTCCTTTCAAAATGAGGGAATCAACATACGCAGCAAAATTCCTCCCTTTCTCATATAAACCAGCACCTATCCCTGGAACTGGGACAAATTCCATAAGCCCCCAATAAATAAAAAGAAGGGCGAACGACCAAATCGCTTGCCCTCTTACATTTGATGTCAAATAAATAATTGAAGCAAAGAAATAACATATTGCTATCCTCTGCAGGACACCCATTATCCTTATCGTTGAAAGGTTAAACTCGGGAAAACCATTAAGAAAAAGACCAAGCGCAAAAAGAATTATCGTCCGCCTTACAACTTTTCCAAACAGTTTAACCTTTGAATATCCAAGTTCAATTCGCCTTGAAAATGAAAACACAATCGCAACACCGACAATAAAAAGAAAAAAAGGAAATATCAAATCGGTAAATGTCCAACCGTGCCAGTCCGCATGCCTTAACTGCGGATATACATAAGCCCAGCTACCCGGATTATTAACGAGTATCATCCCTGCTATCGTCGCACCTCTGAAAACATCAAGCGATGTCAATCTTGCTACTTTTAATTCCTCACCCATAAAATTTATTCCGCTTTTATTTTACAATTTTAACCCTGACCTCAAAATCCTTCCTTATCTCCCCAAACGAATTCAAAACTTTACACGCCGAGAGATGTGAATCAACTACATCAACAACTTCAATATCAGCAATTTTTTTATCAATGTCATACACATAAGCTATTACGCCCGGCACAAGACCATCCCCACTGCCAAGATTTATATAAACGAGATTTTGCTTCCCAATGTGAAGAATTTTTCCCTTAATTTCAACTACCTTTAACTCTGTTACTCCTTCAATTTCTCTCAAACTCTCATCGCTTCCGCTAAAAGCTTCCGGAATATAACCCTTTAATCGCATCGCGAATTCAAGCCCAGCTTTATTCATCGCCTTACCAATTATTGTTTGATTGAACTCCTTGCTACCAAACCTCAACAAGTCAAGAGAGTAAAACTGCGTATATTTTTCAGTCGGTTTCCCGAGCAAAGTTAAACCAAGCCCTTGTTCTTTAACCTCCCCAGAAATACCAAAAATCAAAACCCTCTCACCTGAAAATGTATTATAAACTTCAATTTCAATTTCAACATCTGCACTATACGACTCATATCCAGCCATCTCGGGAAAACCTGTCGCAAAACGACTAACATTAAAAACCAAAATCTTCCCACCTATCACATACCTAACCCCAAACCATTTGTTCAATTCGGAGAAAAAGAAGATGTCCACCCAGTTAGGTTTGGCTTCACCAGAAAATCTTATAACTGAATCAACAGGCAAAATCTCAACGCCATAAAATTTCATCAGAAAATCACCAAGATAACGGGGAATCTCCAACTTCAAATTCCATCTTCCTTTAAATTTTGACATATCTTCAAACGGGATGAAGGCAAATTTGGATTGCGATTGTGCGATATTGAAAGCGAAAACAAAAAGTAAAACCTTAACCCTCATTATCAATTTTCCAATTTTTTAACCAATAAAAATCGTAAACGAGATTGAGGAAATTTTCAAAACTTTGCGGTTCAACTTTTAAAAATTTGCTCACAAAATTTTCCCTCTCCGATGCGTCGCACCTCTCAATCAACTTAAAAATTAAACCCTGAATCTTTCCAACTGCCTCGTTCATCTGGTTAATTAAATTCTCTTTATGTTTTTGTTCATCAACATCTTTAAACCCCCGTCCACTCTTTAAAAATGAAATGATTCGCCATAAAAATTTGGAATGAAATGCTATCTCATCAATCAAAGACATCATATCATTTTCAATTGCAAGTCCAATCAAAAACTCAAGCGACTTTTTCTCTTTAAGCTTTCCGCCAGAGAACCTATCAACCTCTTCAACTATTTTCACAGCATCAATTTTCACTTCAAAGCGATAATTTTAATTGAATCAAAAAATTTCCCAGCTTTCAAAACACAAAAATAGACACCGCTTGAAAGTTCCACCGCTTCAATTTCAACCTCATAAACCCCGGCGTTCAATTTCCCCATTGAAATCTCTTTAACCTTCCTCCCAAGCAAATCATAAATAACAAGTTCAACATCATAAGCAGAAGCGAACTGAGAAATTGAAAATTTTATCTTTGTCCTTGGATTAAATGGATTGGGGAAATTTTGATATAGTTTAAAAGACAAACTTTCGGTTGATTTATTTTCCTCAACCTTAGTGACTTTGATGGGATAAGTCACAGCCAAATCATCAAACAAAACCTTTCCTGTATATTCAATCCCATCAACATATGAGCCAGCAAGATAAAGAGCTATCTTCACAATTTTTATCGGATAGCAAAAATAACTTCCCGAAACGGTTTGAATCGGATATTTGGTTGATACGCCCAACCTTCTCCATTCACCTGACCAATTCACAGAGCCAGCACTGAAGACGAAAATCTCTCCGTTATCATCGCTGACAAAATAATAAACCCGATAAACTCCGCCATCACCATAAACATAAATGTAAATTGAATCAGGGACACCGAAAACGTCTATGTTTGAATTTATGTAAATCCAATGTTGTTTCCCGCTCGTATAGACAAAGTTGTATTCAATCCCGAGAGATTTATATGGCGAGATAAAGTTTGTATCACTTAAAAAAATTTTGCTCTTGATTGTGTCAATGTTTTCACCAGTCAAATAAAAATTTAATTCATCAAACCTTTCAACGATTTTCTTACCCTTGCCTACAACCACTTGAACATCCGCCGTGTCAGACAACTCGTCAAACTTTCCAACGACTTTGCAATTCCCTTCGGTGAATGCACGAAATAACCCAAGCATATTGATATTCCCAATCCCTCCTATCTCTTCCCATTCAATCTCACTTGCCGAAAGCTTTCTGAAATTCCCCTCGGTATCAAAGCCAGTTGCGGAAAATTGAATTGCCCTGCTCGTGTCAGTTACAGCTCTTTTAGGCGTAATTGAAATCTCTCTCAAAGTATGAACCACTACAAAACAAGAATCCTTTAAACCACTTGAATGTCGCACATAAACATAACCACTATCATGCCTTTTCCCAGCTGTGAACAAACCAGACAAATCAATTCTTCCTATCGTTGAATCACACGACCAGGAAATCTGATTCAATGGGATGTTCACCGGGTTGAAGTATTTGTCATATCCTTCAAATTTAAATTGAAATTGTTCCCCTCGGAAAATTTTCAACCTTTTTGGGTAAATCTCAATCTTGCTCAGTGTATCCTGTGGTGCTGAGCTTACAACGAGTAAAGCATTTGATACAGACCTTTCGCCAGTTGCATCTGAGGGGGAATTGACAACTTTACCTCTTACGACCATCGTCGTTGAACCACCACCATCAAGGTTAATCCCCTGCCATACACCAAGGGTGAGCATAAAATTGGCAAGCTCATCAAGTGTCATACCGACGCTTGAGCTTTGTCTTCCATCAACTGTTAAGAAATATATCTTCGTGCTGTCCCTTGAAATTCCAACAGCTGTTCTTGGATGCCTTGTGTATGTAAAGCTTGAACTTGCCTCTTCCTGTTGATATGTCTGTGAAACGACATTTGCTCCATCTCTTATTATCCTTGGCAACCCCCCGATTGCCTGAAAAATTAGTCCGACATTCGGATTTAGACGAAGGAGAATTTTAATAGTGTCTTTAACCTTGACATTGTTTCTCAAAAATTCGCCCGCCCTGCCATGTCCAGATAGAACAGACCTCCCAAGCGGTATGCTCATATTCCCGACCCAACTTATAACGCTGTCAACCACACAATAAAGCGTGTCATTTAAAACCCAACTACCAATTGGTCTTATTAAAACCTCTGTCCCCCATTGATTTGTCCCCGTTGAAAAACCAAAATAACTATTGTAAAGGATCAACATATCGGTTCCTCTCGTCTCGTTAATTCCATCTATTTGCCTTGACGAATCACCTGCGAAAATTTCGCCGTAATAGTTAAAAATTTCAATGAATGGCTTTTTATCAATTGTTACGCCGAAAACAGACCTTGATCTCGGTCTTCTCAAAATTTCGCCGTTTTCAACCTGAACATTCACAGGGATACCTGTATTTGTGTCATAAAAATCACCGTTGATCGCCCCAATCACGGTGTGATTTGACCAGTTCTTCCTCCCCGCCATTGAGCTTGTCTTTTCAAGTGCGTAAAGCTGTTCTCTACCGTTCTTTGATGCCTTGACCGTTTCCAGAGTAATAAATGGGTTTGTTATGTCAATTTCAAGTATGTTTATCTTCCAAGGAACGCTCGGAAAAGTAACTGAGATATGTTTTACACCAGGACCAACATATTTTGATGTGATTGTGTCTGTTTGAGGAAAAATGAAGTTTGAAACAAGAGCTAATAGAAGGAAGGGCAAAAACCTTTTAAATCGCATTTTAGAAAAATTTTTTATTTCCAATAAATTCACACCTAAAATTAAACTCGCAAACCCAAAAACGCAAGAGAAATCTGTGGAAAATGAATTGAGTTTGCGTAAATTTAATTAAGACGAAACTCAAAAATGGTTTATTTGCTTGAATTTGAAATTTCAAATAAGAAAATCTTGATTGAATCGCCCTTAAGCCCTGACGATTATCAGGGTTCGCTTGACGATGTGATACAGAGATATTCTTCGGATGATAAGATACCGTTTTGGATTGATGTTTGGCCATCGGCTATAGCACTTGCGGAGTTTATACTTGAAAGTGATGAATTCTCAAATAAAAAAGTTCTTGAACTTGGCTGTGGTCTCGGGCTGACAACAGTTGCCCTTGGCTTTAAAAAAGCGATAATAACAGCGACGGATTACGAAACGATGGCCCTTCATTTTGCAAGACGAAATTACATTAAAAACATCGGGAACGAAGAAAATGTAAAGTTTGTGATTCTTGATTGGCGATCTCCATGGATTCTCAAAAAATTTGACTTCATAATAGGTGCGGATATAATCTATGAACGAAACCTGTTTAAAAACATCGTTGACATTCTCAAAGACACTATGACGATTCACTCAACCTGCTACATTGCCGACCCCGGAAGACCTATGTCCTCCGAGTTCTTTGAAATTTTAAAAAGAGAAAATTTTGATTTTCAAATCGTTTCAAAAAGAGAAGTTTCATATAGAAACTTACAAACGGGCGTTTTTATTTATAGGATAAAGAAAAGTTGAATCAAGTATATGAAGAAGTCGCTTATCTTCCTGACAGGGTTTATGGGTAGTGGAAAAAGCACAATTGGTCCTATCCTCGCGGAAAAAATCGGATATGATTTTATTGACCTTGATGAGCTTATTGAAAATATTGAAGGGCAAAGCATAGTTGATATATTCAAGGAAAAGGGAGAGATTTACTTTAGAAATATAGAGCGGAAAATTTTGAGGGAAATGATTTTCAAACTTTCAAAATTTGTCGTCGCTCTTGGCGGTGGAACCGTAACATTTGAAAATAACCTCTACTTGATAAAAGAGATCGGGATTTTAATTTACCTTAAAGCATCACCAGAAACGCTCGTTCAAAGGATAAAATTTAAAATGGACCGACCTTTATTACTCGGACCTGATGGCAAAATTTTGCCTGAAGACATCTTACTTGAGAGGATTTCAACACTGCTGAAAATTCGCGAGCCATTTTATTTGCAGTCCGACTTTTACATTTCAACCGATGAAAAAGATATCAAGGACACAGTTGAAGAAATTTTAAAGAAAATTGAGGATAAAATTGCGTAAGGTTATTGTAAGGGTTAAAGGGCGAAATTATCCGATTTACATCGGCTGGGGGATTTTTGACGAGTTCCCGAAAGTATGCCTATCGCACAAGATTAAACCCCACATCGCAATAATAACAGACACAAATGTTGCAAATTTATATCTTGATAAACTTTTAAAAATTCTAACTAAAAGCGGATATAAGCCAGAGCCGATAATTGTGAAGTCAGGTGAGTCAAGCAAGAGTTTATCCATTGCGATGAAAATTTACACGAGGTTAATTGAAATCAACTTACGCAGGGATGAAACGATAATTGCATTTGGTGGCGGTGTCATAGGTGACCTTGCCGGTTTTGTAGCAGCTACCTTTCTTCGCGGTGTTAACTTAATTCAATTCCCAACGACATTACTCGCACAGGTTGACAGCTCAATTGGTGGAAAAGTTGGTATAAACCACCCACTTGGCAAAAACTTAATCGGCGCTTTTCATCATCCCGCTTTTGTTTTTTCAGATGTCGCTTTGCTTAAATCCCTACCACAGCGCGAGATTACCTGCGGTCTTGGCGAGGTCGTAAAGTATGGCATCATAAAGAATAAAAAAATTTTTGAGTCAATTGAAAATGACGCTGAAAAAATTCTAAAATTAGACCCCAAAATTATTACAGAAATCGTCCATAAATCGGTTGTTGTAAAATCAACAATAGTTGAAATGGATGAAAGGGAAAAAAAGTTAAGAATGATTTTGAACTTCGGACATACAATCGGTCATGGAATTGAAGCCAGCTTGAACTATAAAAAATTAAAGCACGGTGAAGCAGTGATGCTCGGCATCGTTGGAGAAAGTTTCATATCTTTAAAACGGGGTTTAATGAACGAAAAAACATTTGAAAGGATAAAAAACCTGATCTGTTCTCTCGGTGTAAAATTTCCCAAAAAATTACTTGACAAAGAAAAAATTTTAACTCATATTGGATACGATAAAAAAATTTTCAGCGAGCGTTTAAATATGTATCTTCCACTTGGCATTGGAAAAATGAAATTCGTTGACGATGTGAAATTTGCAGAATTTGAGGAAGCAGTTGAATTTCTCTTTAACTTTGAAAAATTAAGGCAAAATAGCAAATGAAAAAATTTTTCACCTTTTTTCTCCTCACCTCAACACTTCTTGGGCAAATCCATCCAAAAAGAGAGGTCAGAGCTGTTTGGTTGACAACGGTTTATGGGCTTGACTGGCCAAGCGCAAAAGCAACAAGCACATCTGGAATTCAACAGCAAAAAAATGAATTAATTCAAATACTTGACAGGTTAAAAAGTGCAAACTTCAACACTGTCATAATGCAAGTAAGAGCGCGTGGGGATTTGATTTATCCAAGTCAATATGAACCCTGGGCGACATCTTTGACAGGGACACTTGGTCGTAACCCGGGATATGACCCGTTAAAATTTGCAATTGAGGAAACTCATAAAAGAGGAATGGAATTTCACGCATGGTGGAACGTGGTTAAAGTCAAAGATGACTCAACACTTCCACCACAAACAAATCCACCACACATAGTTCTTCGGCATCCAGAGCTTGTCAAATACTACAGACCGGATAACGAGTGGTGGATTGATATGGGAAGACCAGAGTCCAGAAATTACCTCATTAACGTAGTTATGGAGCTTGTGCAAAATTATGACATTGACGGCATCCATTTTGATTACATAAGATATCCAAATCCAGATTTCCCCGATGACGATACATACTCACTTTATGCGAGCGAGTACCCGGACAAGAATGATTGGAGAAGAGAAAATATAAACAAATTCGTCAGAGCGGTCTACGATAGCATAAAAAAGGTTAAGCCGTGGGTTAAAGTTGGGTCAGCCCCAATTGGAATTTATAAAAACATTTACGCCGACGATGGCACCCCTCTTGCAACCGGCTGGCAAGCATATTACTCAATATATCAGGACTCAAGACGCTGGCTTATGGAAGGAAAACACGATTATCACTCACCACAAATTTACTGGGATATTGCAAACAATCCGAAATTTGATGTCTTGGTTCGCGATTGGAAAAATAATAGCTATGGGAAACATATCTATGCTGGTTCAGCAGCTTATAGAATGAGTAGTGGCTCCGGTGATTGGCCTTCTTCCGAAATTTTGGCACAAATTGACACAACAAGAGCAATCGGGGCTGAGGGGAATACCTTTTTCAGATATAAATCACTCCTTTTAAAAGGACTGATTGACAGCTTGATAAATTCAAAATATAAATATCCCGCCTTCATCCATCCGATGCCTTGGATTGATAGCGTTAAGCCAAACCCTCCAATAAATGTCGCAATAAGAAAAATATCTGATAAAACATTTGAAATTTTCTGGGCTCAACCTCAAACACCACCAGATGGTGATAGTGTAAAGTATTACGCGATTTATAGATCAGAAAATTCACCCGTTGACATAAACGACATCAGAAATCTTATAGCAGTGGTCGCTTCAAATAGAATAAGTTATTCTGACATTGTCCCCGATGCGGGGAAGAATTATTTCTATGTTGTAACAGCTTTTGACAAGTTACACAATGAAAGCAATCCCTCAAATGAGGTCTCAACCATCCCTGTCCTCGTTGCAGAAGCGGGAACACCGCCAAAGTTTGAATTGTATCAAAACTATCCAAATCCATTTAACATTGAAACGACAATTGAATTTGAAGTTCCGTTTGATTCATGGGTAAGCATAAAAATTTATGATATACTTGGAAGGGAAGTTAAAACGCTTGTTTCGGGCTCCAGATCAACTGGCAGGCATAAAGTGCAATGGGATGGAAAAGACGAGCAAGGCAATTATCTTTCATCTGGAATTTACTTCTGCAGAATGATAGCGGGAAGTTTTTCAAAGACAGTAAAACTTGCCCTGACGAAGTGAGGTTTAACGATTTCTAAATTCGGCAAATTTTTCATCAATCTCATCTCTCAATTCTTCACCAACTTTTTGAAAAATATCTAATAATTCCTCATATATATTGTCACTTCCAACAAAATTCCAGAATTCTTCACCAACTAATATTTCTCCATTTTCTAAATCGTATAAGCCTTTTAATGTCCATCTCTCATAAGGTTCTGGATGATATGGGTTATATGGTATTGCCAATCTTGTAAAAACCTTAACATTTTTATCTTGACTTAACCTTAAAGCCGTCCACCTGAGAAGTTTAAGTTTTAAAGCCACAAATTCTTTCATATTAGGTTTCGCACTCGTAATATCAAAATAGTTTTCTTCATCCTTAATCTTCACAAATAAGTCTACAACAGAATCTGGGTCTTCTTTGGGCTGTCCTTTTTTTATAATTCTTCTAAAATAAAATTTCCTGTAATGCCCTTTCAGAAAACCACTCCTTTAAATATTCACTATCAGTAGTGAATGTTTCAATCTTATCACCAAAAAGAGATTTGCTTTTATTTTGTAAACTATGACTAAAGGATTTTACCCTTTTTAATGCATCTTTAATCTCTTTCTCTACCTCTGGTATGTTATATTTCTTTGTTTTCACTTCCTGAATCAACACATTGAAAGGAGATAATTCTATACCAATAGAATTTATGCCCAAGATATTCGCCTCTACAAGTGTCGTTCCTGAACCAGAAAAGGGATCAAGTATTGTATCACCCTTCTTGAAAAATCTTTTTAGAAAAACCTCAACGAGTTGGGGTATAAACTTACCAAGATAAGGATGAAGTCGGTGGACATGTTTTGTTCTTTCAGATTCCCTGACACTCAAAAAAGTTAAATCATCGCCCAAAATTTCAATGTTTTTCTGAGCGTTTATCCTTGCTTCAATAATCTTTGCGTCTATTCCGAATTTTTTGGCTGCTTTTCTATTCGCCTCCAGCATTTTTTTATCTTTATCTTTTCACCTGTATATGAAGCTCATCAAGTTGTTTTGGGTCAACTTCCGAAGGTGCCTCATCCATAAGGGATAAGGCACTGCTTGTTTTAGGGAAAGCGATAACATCTCGGATTGACTTCATCCCGGTGAAAAGCATAACAAGTCGGTCAAACCCAAAAGCAATGCCACCGTGCGGTGGGGCACCGTATTTGAACGCTTCAAGCAAGAAACCAAATTTTTTTCTCGCCTCATCCTCAGATATTCCAAGAAGTTTAAAAATTTTCTGTTGAAGCTCCGCATCGTGAATTCTTATGCTACCACCAGCGATTTCATTCCCATTTAAAACAAGGTCATACGCTCTGGCGCGAACCTTACCTGGGTCTGTGTCAAGCAAATGTAAATCCTCAAGCTTTGGTGAAGTGAAAGGATGATGAACCGAAACCCAACGCTTTTCTTCCTCATCCCATTCAAGCAACGGGAAATCAACAATCCAAGCGAATTTAAATTGTTCCTCATCAATCAAATTTAACCTTCTCCCCATCTCAAGGCGCAAATTTCCCAATATTGAATAAACCTTTTGAGGTTGATCTGAAATTAAAACTATCAAGTCGCCATCCTTAGAATTCATCTTCTCTTTCAACTTTTGAAGTGAAATTTTTGTAAAGTATTTAGCCACAGGTGATTCAACCTCCCCATTCCCAACCTTAAAATGAACAAGTCCACTAGCACCGAGGTCTTTCGCAAAGTTAGTTAACTCATCAATTTGTTTCCTTGAGAAATTCGCACAGCCAGGCAAATTTAAGCCACATATAACCCCACCGTTCTCTATCGCTTCTCTGAAAATCTTAAACTCGGTCGTTTTAAAAATATCAGTGGCATTTACTATCTCCAAATCAAATCTTAAATCTGGCTTATCAGTGCCATACTTTTCAATTGCTTCAACATATGGAATCCTTGGAAATGGCAACTGAATCTCAATTCCTTTT
This sequence comes from Candidatus Thermokryptus mobilis, assembly GCF_900070205.1. Classification (NCBI taxonomy): domain Bacteria; kingdom Pseudomonadati; phylum Candidatus Kryptoniota; genus Candidatus Thermokryptus; species Candidatus Thermokryptus mobilis. Next base: position 217,550 of record NZ_FAOO01000002.1, read on the forward strand.
ATCTCCTTCATCAACCTGAAAATTAAACCCTCAACAATGTTAAAAACATCTTCCTCCGTGACGAAAGACATTTCAACATCAATTTGCGTGAACTCCGGCTGTCGGTCAGCCCTTAAATCTTCATCCCTGAAACATCTCACAATTTGGAAATATTTGTCAAATCCTGCAACCATTAGAATTTGTTTGTAAAGTTGAGGCGACTGTGGAAGAGCGTAAAACTTTCCGGGGTGAAGTCGGCTCGGGACAAGGAAATCCCTCGCCCCTTCAGGTGTGCTTTTAACAAGAAAAGATGTCTCTATCTCAATGAAACCGTTTTCATCAAAATATCTTCTCACAACTTGAGCCATCCTATGTCTCGTGATCAAATTTGACTGCATAACAGGTCTTCTGAGGTCAAGATATCTGTATTTAAGGCGAAGTTCCTCTGAAACATTTAAATCATCTTCAATCAAAAAAGGAGGTGTTTCCGATTTGCTTAAAATTTGAACCTCATCGGCAAGGATATCAATTTCACCTGTGGGAAGGGATGGGTTTTCAGCTCCCTTAGGTCTTCTTTCAACCCTTCCAGTAACTGAAATCACAAACTCAGATTTCAACTCCTTCGCAACTTGATAAGCTTGACTATTATGTTGAGGTGAAAATACAACTTGTGTTTTCCCATACCTATCCCTCAAATCAATAAAAATCAAACCGCCGAGGTCTCTTCTCCTATCAACCCAACCGTTCAAAGTGACAACTTTACCAACATCGCTTGCTCTCAATTCACCGCATGTGTGCGTTCTCTTCTTGAAAATCATCCCTATTTGGTTTTGATTTTTGTTTTTTCAAAAATATATTAAATCTAGCGCTTATTATCAAACCGAACTGAATCTTATGAAAGTCGCTCTTTTCATACCCTGTTATATTGACCAACTCTTTCCAGAGGTTGGAGTTGCAACCGTTAAAATACTGAGAAGGTTTGATGTGAAAATTGACTATCCGCTTGAACAAACATGCTGTGGGCAACCCGCCTTCAACACGGGATATTGGTTGGAAGCGAAAACACTTGCTGAAAAATTTTTAAAGATTTTCTCAAACTATGACTATATCGTCTCGCCCTCTGGCTCTTGCACCAGTATGGTTAGAATATTCTACCCCGAAATTTTAAAAAATAAAAACATAGAAGAAATCACGGCTAAATTTTTTGAACTGACAGAATTTTTAACGAAAGTCCTACAAGTTGATTCAACAGGTGCGGAATTTAATCACAGCGTGGCTTATCACGACTCGTGTCACGCCTTAAGAGAGCTTGGTATAAAAGAGTCACCAAGAACTCTATTGAAAAATGTCAAAAAAATTAAATTGCTTGAGATTGAAGAAAGCGACAGATGTTGTGGCTTCGGTGGAACATTTGCTGTGAAGTTTCCTGAAATCTCAACGGAAATGGCAAAAAGCAAGGTTGACAACATAATAAAAACTGGCGCCGAGTTTGTCACCTCAACTGACTCAAGCTGTCTTATGCACATCGGCGGTTATATGTCTAAAAATGGAGTTAAAGTCAAAACAATTCACATAGCTCAAATTTTAGCCAACTTTTAAATCAAAACTGGAAAAATCCATGAAAGAGACATATACGCCATTGAAATTCAAAGAGAACGCTTTGAGGTTCATTCAGGACGAAAAAAGACGGGCGAATTTAAACAAGGCTATACATCATACACTTTCAAAAAGAACTGAGGTTGTTTCGGAACTTCCGGATTGGGAAATCCTCAGACAAAGAGCTCATGATATTAGAAAAGAGGCGATAGAGAACATCTGGCATTACATTGAAATTTTTGAGAAGAAAGCGAGTGAAAACGGGATAAAGGTTATCTATGCAAGTGATGCTATTGAGGCGAGGAATCAAGTCCTTGAAATAGCAAAGCGAATAAATGCAAAGCTTTGTGTGAAATCAAAGTCAATGGTCAGCGAAGAGATAGGATTGCGCGAGTTTCTTGAAGAGAATGGGATTGAAACTGTTGAAACGGATCTTGGTGAGTTTATAGTTCAACTTGCTGGGGAGATGCCATCGCACATAACAGCACCAGCAATGCACAAGTCAAGGGATGAAATTGGCAAATTATTCAATGAAAAACTCGGTGTTGAATTTACATCTGTTCCAGAAGAATTGACAAAGATAGCTCGGGGATTTCTTCGGGATAAGTTTTTAAATGCGGACATCGGGATATCAGGCGCAAATTTTCTTGTTGCCGAGACTGGGTCAATCGTAATAGTTGAAAATGAGGGAAATGCTGGTTTAAGCACAACCCTTCCAAAAATTCACATAGCAATAGCTGGGATAGAGAAGATTATCCCACGGCTTTCTGATTTAACGGTTTTCTTCAAAGTTCTTGGCAGAAGCGCTACGGCTCAAAGGTTTACAAGTTATGTTTCAATAATAAATTCACCACGAAGGAAAAAACCAGATTCACCAGAGGAGATTTATCTGATTTTGCTTGACAACGGGAGATCGCAAATGCTAAAATCTGAAAAACTAAAGGAAGCGCTTTACTGCATAAAGTGTGGCGCTTGTATGCTTGCCTGCCCGGTTTATCAAACTGTTGGTGGTCATTCCTACGGCTGGGTTTATCCCGGACCAATCGGTTCAATTCTGGCATCAGCACAACTTGGGCTTGAAAAAGCAACACCTTTGCCATTTGCCTCATCACTGTGCGGTAAATGTCATGAAATTTGTCCCGTTAAAATTGAAATACATCATATACTCGTTTGGCTGAGACATCAAGCCGTTGAGCTTAAGAAAACATCAAGGATGGAAAAATTGCTTTTTAAACTATGGCTTTCGGCGATGAAAGATGCAAAAATTTATAAAGCGGGAGCAAAACTTTTGAGGTTTCTTAAAAAAATCGGAATTAAGCCATCGCTTAAAGCGTGGTCAAGGACGCGGGAATTCCCACAAATTGCGGAAAAATCATTTAGGGAAATATGGGAGAAAGAACTGAAAAATTGATTGAAAGATTCAAACTTGAATTTGAAAGGGTTGGCGGTGTTTTTATAAGGGCTAAAAAGGATCAAATTCTGCCTATACTAAATCAAACGCTCAAAGTTGAAAACGCTGAGAAAATTTTCGTTGAAAAATTTGATGATGAACTTTCTAACATCTTGAAACAACTTAACGTCAAGCAAATCATCACCCAAGCTCATTCAGAAAAGCAACTTGCTAAGGTTGACGCATCAGTAACTGGATGTGATTACTTAATCGCTGAAACTGGGACTATCGTTTTCATCCATGATGAGAAAAGGTTTAAAAGTTCAATTCTACTCCCACGAGTTCACATCGTTATAGCGCGGTCGGAACAAGTTTACGAGTCCCTGGAACATGTTTTTGAAAAGATTGACAAAAAATTTGACTCAATTTTTTTAGTAACAGGTCCAAGCCGAACCGCCGACATAGAAAAGGTCATCGTCAAAGGTGTTCACGGACCGCAGATGGTTTATCTCATCTTGATTTAAATAGGGCTTTCATGCCGTTTAAAAATTCCGGGAGTGTATACTTTGGGAATCTCGGCCAAGTTACCAAAACGACAAAGATAATCCACGCAACAAGGAGAAATCCATGGGTTGGGGATTTAGTTAAAGCGATCCAAATCATTCCAGCGTAAGGCGGGGCTTGCAATCCCCAAGCGAGATGTTCGGATTTAAAGTACCAGAGAAGAAAAACACTTAACAGAAGATAGCCAACTCCAACAAAGGTAGATACAAACCCAGAAAAGGTCATAAAAAGCCAGCAACCAAAGGCGACAGTGACATCGGCTGTTAAATCATGCTTTCCAATCCAAGATTGTGTTTTTCTTGGGTCAAGTCGTGAAATCGGTCCGTCAATTAAATCAGTAACCCAAGCAAGCCAAAGCAAAAGCGATGCCGAAGCCACAGATTCAGGGACATCAAGCGTCGCAAATCTGATAATGTAAAGCCCTGTGAAAAACCTTATTGTAGTTAAAATGTCTGCGACGAGTTTTAAGCTTATAGCTACTTTCATGGGGGTTTTAAATTAAAAATTTTTCAAGGATTAGCCCAAATATCAAAAGAGTTGAAAAATAAAGTTGAAGCTTCGCCGTCAAAAGGTCAAGGAAAGTAAAATTAACGAGCGCCTGATTGAACGAAACTTTTACATTTTTCACCGCTATCGGAAAGGTTAAAAGAGTGATGATGCCAGCCATCGGCAAAAATCCCCTAATGATAAAGTAAATCGTCAGAAGATAAGCAAACAGGACAAGGAAAGCATAGTAATAGCTTGATCCTTTAGGTCCAAGAATTCCAGCAAGGGTTTTATAACCAGCGCCAATATCTTCACTTATATCTCTGAAATTATTTCCGTGCAAGATTGCTGTTGTTAGAAGACCAATTGGAATTGAAAGCAAAATCGGCGTCAATGAAATTTCCCTTGTTTGAATGTAATAAACCCCAAGCGTCATTACTGGTCCAAATGCTAGGAAAACAGCAAGGTCACCGAGAGCCCTGTATTTAAAACCAAGTGGTGGTGCAGTATAAAAAACGCCAAGTATCAGCCCGGGGATTATGAAATACAAAATTTTATAATCCACCGCTAAGACGAAATAAAGCCCGAACGCAAGTGCAAGTAAAAGCAAAGTTATCCCAAGCGCAAGATGTTGACTTGGTTTCATCAAACCATCAACAAGGACACGGCTTGAACCGAGAACTTTCCAAGTATCAGCACCCCTGATATAGTCAAAATAATCACTCAAAACATTTACAGCCGAATGCGCAAATAAAAGCCCGACGAAAACAAGTAAAAATAACTTCAAAGAAACATCGGAAGCTATGAAAGTTCCAAGCAAAACCGGAGCAATTGTTGCGGGAAAAGCAAAAGGTCTTATTGCTTTAAATACAAGCTTAAAAAAATTATGTCTTGTTCTTAATTCCGTTTGGAAAAATTTCAAAACTTCTTCTGTGACTTCAATTTCCGCTCTTGGCTTCCATTCCTCAGTGAAATCGGAAACATAAAGTTTTGTAGGTCTTATCCTGAAAAGCGTAACCCCAGGGATTTTTTTCGCATAAACCACAAGCTCAATCGCTTTCCTGAAAATTATGCTTCTCTCGGGTCTTTCAGATATATCACCGAGTTTTTCAGCTATTCCCTCACCCTGGATAAATCTATCCGGGACACCATGTTCTATCACAAAGAAAACGCGCGGATTTTCAATTACATTTTGATAATTTCTCCCTTTTTCAAGTGCAACATAAATATATCCATCCTCTTCACCGAAATAAACTTTCCCTGCCCAAACACCACTCTTTCCGTGGCTCACAAGCGTAAGGGTTTTATTCTCTTCAAAGACCTTCTTTGCGGTTCTAAGATAGGATTTGTACTCCTCAATCATTACATTATCTCGCTTTTGTTTTGGAACTAATAAAAATTTAGTGATGTCTTAAAAATAAAGCAAAGAAAAGAAGGATGAATATAGTGTTCTTGCCACTTATATTTTTGGCTTCGGTTGCGGTTATACAAGGCGAATATGAAAGTTTAAAAAAGCGACTGAAAGTTGAATATGGGAGCATAAAGGTAAATGGGAAATTTTATAATCTTGATCCAAACTTCAAAAGAGGTAAATTTTCAGTTGCCTTTCCTTTTATCGCAAGGAGAATTTTTGAGATGATTTTCGGTGGTGGTTCTGATAGAAGAAATTGCAAATTTGAAATTTTAAAACCTGAAACTTCGCTTTATGAAAGACGAAATCCAAAAAATAAGATAACCTGGCTTGGGCATGCGACATTTCTTGTTCAAATGGATGGGATCAACTTTTTAACTGATCCTATTTTCAGCGAAAAAGCAGGTCCGTTCGGAAATAGAATTGGCTCAAAAAGATATGTGCCAACCCCGATTGATATAACTGAATTACCAAAAATTGATTTCGTCGTGATATCACATAATCATTATGATCACCTTGATATAGCGACGCTTAAAAGAATAATCGCTCTAAATCAAAATGTAAAAATTTTCGTCCCGCTTGGCGTTGCTAAAACTCTTGAAGAAGAAGGAATAAATCAGAATGTGATTGAACTTGATTGGTGGGATGAATTTGAATTCAACGGTTTAAAAATAATTTTCACACCAACGCAACACTTTTCCGGCAGATGGATAAACGATTCAAATGAGTCGCTTTGGGGTGGATATGTAATTATTGGCAAGAAAAAATTTTATTTCGCTGGCGATACGGGATACTTTTTTGGCTTTAAATTGCTCGGCGATATTTTCGGACCATTTGACATAACGTGTCTTCCGATAGGTGCCTATGAGCCAGCTGAAATGATGAGACCAGTTCATATGAACCCAGACGAAGCAATACAAGCGCATCTTGACTTAAAAGGAAAAATTTTTTGCGCTATGCATTGGGGAACATTTGACTTATCAGATGAAAGATGCGATGAACCACCAAAACGACTTATTAAAAAAGTCAAAGAATTAAACCTTGATGAAAAAATGTTCAAGGTTTTTAAACATGGTGAGACGATAGAATGGTAATTTGCTTTTTAACATCGGCAAAGTTAAATTTTAAATAAGATTTTCGTCGTTCTTTAAATCTTAATGACCCGTGGGGGTGCTTCCCGAAATTTTCGGGAGGCTGAGAGTATACCCCTTGAACCTGATCTGGGTAATGCCAGCGTAGGGAATCGGGTCATCGCTGATCTTTAAAACTCCCCAAAGCCGTTTTTCCCTATGCTGACAATTCATCTGTGGAAAAACGGCTTTTTTATTCCTCTCAGCTCTCCCCACCTCCCACGGGTTAAACCCAAAATTAAAAACAAACAAATAAAAAGCCATGAAGAGAATAAACTTAATATCCATTGCCTTGCTCATTTTTATATCAACCCTTGTCTCACAGGTTAAAATAACTGGTTATGTTTTTGACGCCGAAACAAATAAACCACTTCCAGGGGCGAATGTTTATATTGAAAATACAACCTTCGGCTCAGCAACAAATGAAAACGGTTACTTTGAGATAAAAAATCTACCTGCTGGGAGATATACGATAGTTTCAAGCTTTGTCGGGTATGAAAGACAAAGGAAAATGATCAAGGTCGCTGAAGGTGAAGTCATAAACTTAACCTTCTATCTAAAACCGACTGTTCTCCCATCTCAAACCGTTGTGATAACAGCACTAATAGCAACGGAGAGGGAATCGCCAGTTGTCTTTTCAAACCTTGAGAAACAAAAAATAAAAGATTTCTACACAACTCAAGATGTCCCGATACTTTTAAACGAACTCCCATCGGTTCTGTCTTATTCTTGGTCTGGGAATGGAATTGGGTATAATTATCTTAACATTCGTGGATTTGATCAGAGAAGAATCTCGGTTTTAGTAAATGGCATTCCTCAAAATGACCCAGAAGACCACGGAGTTTATTGGCTTGATATGCCTGACCTTTTAGCAAGCACAGGAAACATCCAAGTTCAAAGAGGTGCTGGAAGCGCATTTTATGGACCACCAGCAATAGGTGGCTCAGTAAACATAATAACTTCAAATTTCTCAATTGACCCGAAAATCTCACTCTTTGCTGGATATGGAAGCTATAACACAAAGAAATATTCAATAGCGATAAATTCAGGGCTAATTCAAAATAAATATCTCTTGTATAGTCGTCTTTCTTACATAGCAACCGATGGCTACAGAGAGAAATCCTGGGCGAAATTTCCAGCTTACTTTTTCAGCGCGATAAGATATGATGAAAATATGACGACACAAATAAACTTATACGGTGGACCATTTGAAGACCATCTTGTCTACCGCGGGATACCTAAGGACTGGGTCAAAGATAAATCAAAGAGAAAAGCGAACTTAAATTATATGGATGTGACAACGAGGGACGACGAAGTTGAAAATTTCAGCCAGCCACATTATGAAATTTTACACGAATGGAGATTAAATGAAAATTTAATTCTTAACAACACTTTGTTTTATATCCGCGGTATTGGATACTGGGACATGGACGCATCTTGGGCGGATACGGTTTATTTCCGTCTATCAAAACCATATGCTGAAAGGTATGGATTTAAAATACCAACATCAAATCCCGGAAACGCTCTTGCAAGATATTTCATTGATTTAAACCAATATGGATGGCTTCCAAGATTAACTTTGAAGCATGGGAAGGGCGAGCTAACCTTAGGTGGTGAATTTAGAATTCACAGGGGCTTCCATTGGGCTAAAATCGTTTGGGCTCAAAATCTCCCAGAAGGATTGCCAAGCGATTATAGATTCTACGAATATAAAGGGGCAAAAGATATCGCCACCGTCTACCTACACGAATTCATCAGGGTAAAAGATAATTTAAGATTGATGGGAAGTTTACAGTTCGCTTACAATAGATATAGGGTTTATGGTGAGAAGGAATTTTTTGACTATAACTTGGGCAAATGGGTAAGCAATACATTTTCAGTGCCTTATTACTTTTTAAACCCTAAAATCGGAATAAGCTATGATTTGACTGAAAAGTTGAACATATTTGCAAGCATCTCACTTACGAACAGGGAACCAAGTAGAAGAGACCTTTATGACGCAAGCGATGGATATTGGTATCCTTGGGGTAAAAAACCAAACTTTGAAATTAGAGATGGAAATTTTGACTTCACGAAACCACTTGTTAAACCAGAACGGCTAGTTGACCTTGAAGTTGGAACTGGCTATTTTGCCGAAAATTACAAGCTGACGGCAAACTTTTATTACATGGATTTTAGAAATGAACTCATAAAAAACGGACAGTTAAATATATTTGGTGACCCAATTGTCGGAAATGCCGAAAGGACTAGACATGCTGGTGTGGAATTAACAGCGGAAATAAAAATCAATGGACTTGAAATTAGCGGAAACACAACGATAAGTAGAAATAGGATCATCAAGCACGGTGAGTATGCCTGGAAAAATCCATACACAGGGGAAGAATACACAACGCCTCAAAGGATTGATTTAGCTGGGAAGAGAATCGCTGGATTTCCTGATCATCTTGGTTCAATCAGGGTCACATATAGAAACTCGGGCTTTATGATTTCAGTGCTTGGGAAATATGTCGGCGATTTCTACACAGATAATTTCAACCTTGAATCCCGAAAGGTTGACGCTTATAAGGTCTTTGATGTGACTATGGGATACAGGTTTGGGAATTTTGAAGTTAAGGTTCAGATAAATAACATCTTTAATGAGCTTTACGCTGCTTCGGGCGTTGGAGATGAATTTTACCCAGGCGCTGAAAGAAATTACTTTGTAAGTTTTGCCTTTGAATTTTAAATTTTTCAAGGGGGTGGGTCCCCCCACCCTTATTTTAAAAAATCAGAGGTAATCTTGCGAGCGATTTTAATTTGCAACGGTGAACCACCTCCGCGAAACTTTCTGCGAAAAATTTTAAAAAATTACGATTTCATCGCTTGTGCTGACGGTGGAGCAAATATTGCTTTCAATTTCAAGATTGAACCAAATTTAATCATCGGGGACCTTGACTCAATAAAACCAAAAGTGAAAAAATTCTTCGCTAAAAAAGGCATACCAATTATATACGACCCTGATCAAAACAGCACAGACATTGAAAAAGCGCTTAAGTTTTTGATAAGCCAAGGTTTCAAACAAATTGATGTAACTTCTGCGATTGGAGACCGTCTTGACCATAACCTTGGAAATTTGAGCGCTCTTGTAAATTTTCACGGGAAGGCAAAGTTGAGAATAATTGATAAGTCCATGGAAATTTTTTTCGTAACCGATGAAATTTCATTTGAAGCAAGTCCAGGCGATAGAATTTCAATTCTACCCTTGGGAGAGAAGGCGGAAGGAGTTAGCACAAGAGGTTTAAAATTTAAGCTTGACGATGATGTTTTAAGTTTTAGTGGAAGAGGGATAAGCAACATCGCATCGGGCAGAAGGGTTTTGATAAAGGTTGAAAAAGGTGGGCTATTTGTGTTCAGAAAAACAAAGTGATTTGTGAGGATGAGGGTAAACTTGTCGATAGAGGACATGGCTTTGATACTTCTTTATTTCCTTGGGGTATTGTTCATCGGCTTCAAGGCGAAGAGAAAGGGAAACGATGCTGTTGAGGAATATCTACTCGCTGGAAGAAGCATAACTTTGCCTATGCTTGTTGCAACGCTTGTCTCAACCTGGTATGGTGGGATTTTGGGCGTAGGTGAGTTTTCATATAAATATGGCATTTCCGTTTGGCTCGTTTTCGGTTTACCGTATTATATTTTCGGAGCGTTATTTGCTTTTTTACTCGCTGGAAAAGTCCGCAATTCTAAACTCTTTACAATCCCAGACCGACTCGCACAGGTATATGATAAAAGGGTCTCAACATTCGGAACGATTCTCACCCTGATACTCGTCACGCCAGCACCGTATTTCTTGATGCTCGGAGTCCTGTTCCAGCTTATCTTCGGAACCGATTTAAAAATGAGCATCGTGATAAGCACGCTCATCTCAGTAAGCTATCTTTTTGTCGGTGGCTTCAGGTCTGATGTCTACACCGATATATTTGAGTTCTTTTTGATGTTCATAGGATTTGGCTTGATAATCCCATTTGCGAGCATAAGATACGGGGGCTTTGATTTCATTATCTCAAAGGTCCCACCAGAGATCTTAAGCTTAACTGGAGGACACTCAATTCAATATATAATTGCTTGGTTTTTGATTGCGATATGGACACTTGTTGACCCTGGGTTTTACCAAAGGTGTTATGCAGCGAAAGATGAAAAAACGGCAAAATATGGAATTTTAATCTCAA